>JAGWRL010000291.1 GCA_028876585.1 Pseudomonadota bacterium
CAAGCTAATCAGCTCCGGTTCGCGTTTCGAGGCCGAGATCGGCTATAGCCGCGCCGTCGTCCAGGGCGACTGGGTGTTCGTGTCGGGCACCACCGGTTTCGACTACGCCGCGATGACGATCTCGGACGATCTCGCCGAGCAGACTGAGCAGGCCTTGCACAACATCGCCGCCGCCTTGGCCGAGGCGGGCGCGAGCCTCGCCGACGTCGTGCGGGTGACCTACATGCTGCCCGTCGCCGCCGATTTCCCGCAATGCTGGCCGGTGCTGCGCCGCCATTTCGGCGCCATTCGCCCGGCCGCGACGATGATCGCCTGCGGCCTCGCCGACCCCCGGATGCGGATCGAGATCGAGGTCACCGCCTTGCGGCGGCGGGGCTGATGGGGGGCGCCGCGATTTGCAATCGCGCCGCGTCGTCCCTATAATGCGCGCTTTCCCCCTTAATTCCACGAAGAGGCCAACCCTCGTCACAGGGCGGCCCCGCTCGGCTTGGAAACTCTGGAGTCCGTCGATGAGCGATACCCCGCTGATGCCCAAAGCCACCGCCGTGTGGCTGGTGGAGAACACCTCGCTCTCGTTCGACCAGATCGCCGAATTCTGCAAACTGCATCCGCTCGAAGTGAAGGGCATCGCCGACGGCGAAGTCGCCACCGGCATCAAAGGCTACGACCCGATCTCGACCGGCCAGCTGACCCGCGACGAAATCGCGCGCGGCGAGAAGAACCCCGAGCACAAGCTCAAGATCGCCGCCTCCAAAGTGCGCGTGCCCGAGATGAAGAAGCAGCGCGGCGCCCGCTACACCCCGCTGTCGCGCCGGCAGGACCGGCCGAACGCGATCCTGTGGCTGATCCGCAACCATCCCGAGCTGAAGGACGCGCAGATCATGCGCCTCGTCGGCACCACCAAGCACACTCTGGAGGCGATCCGCGAGCGCAGCCACTGGAACAGCGCCAATCTTCAGCCGATGGACCCGGTGACGCTCGGCCTGTGCTCGCAGATCGATCTCGATCTCGAGGTCAACAAGGCCGCCAAGGACAAGCCGAAGACCGAGGCCCCCTCCGGCCAGACCCTCGTCTCCGCCGAGATCACCACCGCGCGCCCGACGCCCTCCTCGGCGACCGACGTGTTCGGCGCCCCCACCGCGCCGAAGCCGCGCGAGGAAGACAGAATCGACGTCGACGCCGTGTTCGGCAAGCTCAAGGAATTGAAGCGGGCGGAATAGGCTCAGGCCAGCGCCGGCACGCGCACGTCGCCGACATGCTCGACAAACTGGCGCGCCGATTCGCGCCAGGTGAACACCAGCGAGCGCGCCCGCGCCCGCTCGCGCGAAATGTCGAGCGCGGCCAGACAGGCGCGGCGCAGGTCCTCGTCGAGCGCGCCGGCGCCGGAATCGGCGATCACGTCGAGCGGCCCGGTCACGGGATAGGCGGCGACCGGCAGGCCACTGGCGAGCGCCTCGATCAGCACCACGCCAAAAGTGTCGGTGCGCGAGGGAAACACGAACGCGTCGGCGCTGGCGAACACTTCGGCCAGCTCCGCGCCGAATTTTTCGCCCAGGAAATGCGCCTGCGGATAGGCGTTTTGCAGCGCCCGCCGCGCCGGCCCGTCGCCGACCACGACTTTTGAGCCGGGCAGGTCGAGGTTGAGGAACGCCTCCAGGTTCTTCTCCACCGCCACCCGGCCGACATTGAGGAAGATCGGTCGCGGCAGATCGAGCGTCGAAAACTCGCGCGGCCGGAACAGGCCGTGGTCGACGCCGCGCGTCCACAACACGACATTGGCGAAGCCGCGCCGCTCCAGTTCCTGCTGCATCGACAAGGTGGGGACGAAGATCCGCTCCGCGGGCGCGTGGAAACGGCGCAGATAAGCGTAGCTCCAGGACAGCGGAACCGGCAGCCGCGCCGCGACATATTCGGGAAAACGGGTGTGATAGCTGGTGGTGAACGCTATTCCGCGATTGATGCAATAGCGCCGCGCCGCCCAGCCGATCGGCCCTTCGGTCGCGATATGCACATGGCTCGCCGCCAGCGCGTCGATGCGGCGGCCGACTTCGCGCGGGGTGGCGAAAGCCAGCCGGATGCCGGGATAGGTCGGCAGCGGCGCGCTGCGGAAACCGTCCGGGGTGACGAACGCGAGTTCGGCCCCGAATTCGCGGATTGGCTCGGCGATGCGTTGATACGCGAACACCACGCCGTTGGTCTGACCCCAGGCGTCGGTCGCAACGACGATTTTCATCCCGCGCTTTTGGTCCCGACCTCGAACAGCATCGGCGCCGGCGCCGACGCGCTCTCGCGCGCGTTCCAGCGCAGCGCGGTCAGCACGCCGTCCTCGCGCTCGATCACCAGCGAGCAGGATTCCACGAAATCGCCGATATTGACGTAGGTGACGCCGTCGATTTCGCGCATCGTGGGGTGGTGAATGTGGCCGCAGACGACGCCGTCGGCGCCGCGCCGGCGCGCCTCCATCGCCAGACAGCGCTCGAAATCGCCGATCGCGTTGACGGCCGTCTTGATCTTCAGCTTGATCCAGGCCGAGAACGACCAATAGGGCAGGCCGAGCCGGCTGGTGACCGCATTGAGCCCGGTGCTGATGGCGAGCGCCATCCGGTAGCCGCGGTCGCCCAGCACCGCCAGCGCTTTCGAACGCTGGATCACCACGTCGAACGTGTCGCCGTGGGCAATGAGAAAGCGCCGGCCGTTGCGCGTGACATGCATCGCGTCGAGCGCGATCTCGACGCCCTCGAACCGCCGGCCGACGAATGCGCGGGCGAATTCATCGTGATTGCCGGGGATATAGATCACCCGGGCGCCGTTGCGGGCGCGCTCCAGGAAATGCCGCACCACCGCGCTGTGGCTCTCGTTCCAGCGCCAGCCGTCACGCAGCCGCCAGCCGTCGATGATGTCGCCGACGAGGTAATAGACGTCGGCCTCGAAGCGCGACAGGATGCTCAGCGCGAGTTCGGCCTGCGAGCCGCGCGTCCCCAGATGCAGGTCAGAGATGAACAGGGCGGGCAGCCGCCGCGTTCGTGTTACACTTGCCGCCAAAGCACGCCTCTCGGAGCAGCCTCCAAGACGCCTCTATCGTATATCCCGCGCTGCAGCGCAATCCGGTCAGGCGCGCACCCGGGCGCCGTCGGGGTCGTAAACCGGCTTCAGATGCGCCCGCGCCGGCCAGCGCCGGCCGGCGACGTCGATCTCGTAGGCGCCGGAAGTCAGCCAGTCGGGGGTGACGATCTCGCCGCCATTGTCGACCATCCCGAGCCCGATGGCGCGGCCGATCGTGTGCCCGAACATGCCCGAGGCGATGCGGCCGACAAGGCGTCCGTCGCGGAAAACCGGCTCGTTGTGGAACAGCAGCGGGCCGTCGTCCTCCAGCACGAATTGCGCCAGCCGCCGCCGCACGCCCTGCGCGTGCCGGCGCAGCGCCGCGTCGCGGCCGACGAAATCCGGCGCTTTGTTAAGTTTTACCGCGAAGGCGAGACCGGCCTCGTCGGGCGAATCCTCCTCGGTGACGTCATGGCCCCAGTGGCGATAGGCTTTCTCCATCCTGAGCGAGTTCATCGCGTGGTAGCCGCACAGCTTGAGGCCGAAAGCGGCGCCCTCGGTCACCAGCGCGTCATAGACGCCGGCGGCGAATTCGGTCGGCAGGTAAAGCTCCCAGCCGAGTTCGCCGACATAGGTGATGCGGCTCGCCCGCGCCCGCGCAAAACCGAGGTCGATCTCGCGCGAGGTCGCGAACGGGAAGGCGGAATTGGAGAGATCGGCGTCGGTGAGCCGCGCCAGCGTCTCACGCGCGCGCGGCCCCATCAGGCCGAGCACGGCGAGGCCGGAGGTCGCGTCCACGGCGATGGCGCGCGCGTCGCCTAGGCCCTGCTTGAGCCAGGCCAGATCGCGCGTCTGCGACGCGGCCGAGGTGACGACGAGGAAGCGGGTTTCCGTTTCGCGCGTCACCGTCACGTCGGCTTCGATCCCGCCGCGCGGGTTGAGCCATGGCGTATAGACGACGCGGCCGACGGGGACGGCGACGTCGTTGGCGCAGATGCGGCCGAGCGCCGCCTCCGCCTCCGGCCCCTCCACCACGAATTTGGCGAACGAGGACTGATCGAACAGCCCGACGCCCTCGCGCACCGCGCGATGCTCGGCGGCCGAATGGGCGAACCAGTTCTGCCGCCCGTAGCTGTACTCGTATTCCGGCTTGACGCCGGGCGGGGCGAACCAGTTCGCCCGCTCCCAGCCCGCCGTCTCGCCGAAACAGGCGCCGGCCTGCTTCAGCCGGTCGTGCAGCGCCGAGCGCCGCACGCCGCGCGCGCTCTCGGGCTGGCGGAACGGCCAGTGCATCGCATAGAGCAACCCCAGCCCCTCGACCGTGCGGGCGCGCAAATAGCGGCGGTTGCGCTGGAACGGCGCCATGCGGCGGATGTCGACGTCCCACAGGTCGAACGGCGGATGGCCGTCGACGATCCAGTCCGCCAGCGCCATGCCGGCCCCGCCCGCCGATTGCACGCCGATCGAATTGAAGCCGGCCGCCACGAACAGCCCGCGCGCTTCCGGCGTCTCGCCGAGCAGATAGCGGTCGTCGGGGGTAAAACTCTCGGGGCCGTTGAAGAACAATTGCACGCCCGCCTCGCCGAGCGCGGGCACGCGGCGGATGGCGGCCTCCATCAGCGGCTCGATGTGATCGAGATCGGGCGGCAGCGCGTCGAAAGCGAAATCTTCGGGCGGATCGTCCCACGGCTTCGCCTTCGGCTCGAACCAGCCGACCAGCAGCTTGCCGGCGTCCTCCTTGAAATAAGCGCAGCCGTCGGGATCGCGCAGCGTCGGCAAGTTGCGCGGCAGGCCGGGGATCGGCTCGGTGACGATGTAGAAATGCTCCGCCGCGTGCAGCGGCACGTTGACGCCGGCGCGCGCGGCGAGTTCGCGCGACCACAGCCCCGCCGCCAGCACGACGACCGGCGCCTCGATGTCGCCGGCGCTGGTGCGCACGCCGACGACGCGGCCGCGCTCGACGACGAGGTCGAGCGCTTTGGCGTCCTCGATGATGCGCGCGCCTCGTAGCTTCGCGCCCTTGGCGAGCGCCTGCGTCACATCGACCGGGTTGATCTGCCCGTCGCCGGGCAGGTGCACGGCGCCGATCACGTCGTCAGCCGCCAGCAGCGGCCACATTTCGCGCGCTCTTGCGACGCTGATCTCCTCGACCGCGAGGCCGAACGAGCGCGCCATCGCCGCGCCGCGCCGCAATTCCTCCAGCCGCGCCGGCGTCGTGGCGAGCGAGATCGAGCCGACCTGGCGCAACCCGGTCGCCTGCCCCGTCTCCGCCTCCAGCCCGGCGTAGAGCTGCGCCGAATATTGCGCGAGCCGGGTGAGGTTCTGCGTCGCGCGCAACTGCCCGACGAGACCCGCCGCGTGCCAGGTGGTGCCGCAGGTGAGCCGCTTGCGCTCCAGCAGCACGACGTCGCGCACGCCGCGCCGGGTCAGGTGATAGGCGACGGAGCAGCCGACTACGCCGCCGCCGATGATCAGCACGCCCGCGCGCTTAGGATACTCGGCCATCTCGCTTCCCCGCCTTGGCGAGGTTCAGCCATAAGCGAGGCGGCGCGGCGGGGAAAGCGCGCGTCACTCCGAATCCGCGCCGCCGCTTCCGTTGAGCTTGTCGGCGAACAGGGCGATCGTCTTGGCGTAGACGCTGGCGGCGTTCCATTCCAGCAGCGCGGCGAAATTGGCCTGGCCCTCGTCCCAGCCCGCGCCTTTTTGCCAGCCGTGCGCGTGCAGGTAATTGGCGGTGGAGGTCAGCGCGTCGATGGGATTGTGGATGAGGTCGCCGGAGCCGTATTTCAGGTAGGAGGTCGGCATGAACTGGGTCTGGCCGATCTCGCCCGCCCAGGCGCCGCGCATTTCCCCCGGCGACAGGTCGCCGCGCTGCACGATCTTCAAAGCCGCGATCAGCTCCTCGTGGAACTTGTCGGTGCGGCGGCAATCGTAGGCCAGCGTCGCCAGCGCGCTGAACGTCTCGAATTTGCCGGTGACCGTACCGTAGCCGGTCTCCAGCCCCCAGATCGCCACCAGCACCGCGCCCGGGACGCCGTAGCGGCGCTCGATCGATTGCAGCGGTTCGGCGTAGCGCTGCATCATCGACTTGCCCTTCTTCAGGCCGAAGGCGGTGATATGGCGCGACGAGAAGGTCGCAAAACTCTGGCCGAAGGCGCGCTGGCCGCGGTCGTGGCTGATGACGTTGTCGTCGTAGGAGACGTCGCCGAGCGCGCTGTCGATCACCGAGCGCGAGATGCCGGCGGACGCCGCCTCCTGCTTGAACCCGCCGAGCCATTCGTCGAAACCGTCGGCCCCGCGCCCGCATCGCGCCGCCAGCGCCGGCGTCGCCAGCGCCATTCCCACGGCCAACGCCGCCGCCCACCCGGTCCGCTTCATCGCAATCTCCTTGGCGCCCACAACAATCCGCGCGCGCCCGTTTCGTTCACAATTTGGGCCAGATGGCGGCGGCGGCGCCTCAAATCGCCGCCGCGGCCCGTTCCCGCGCCCGGGCGATCTCGTAAGTGATCGCCCCCGCCACGGTCACGGCGATGATCAGCACCGCCATGGCGCTGATCGCCGGCGTCATGCCGGCCCGCACCCGCCCCGCCAGCACCGTCGTCAGCGTTTTGTCGGCGAGGATGGCGAAGGTGGTGGTGTTGTAGTTTTCGAACGAGGACAGGAAGGCGATCACCGCCGCGGAAAACACCGCCGGGCGCAGATAGGGCAGCAGAATGTGCCAGAACACCTGCCCGCGCGAGGCCCCCAGATCGAGCGCCGCCTCCTCCTGCGTGCGGTCGTAGCGTTGCAGCCGCGCCAGGAAGATCAACATGCAATAGGAGGCGATGAAGGTGGATTGGCCGAGCGTCGCCAGAAACATGCCGGTGAACAGCGAATGCGCGCCGGTGAAGGCGGTCACGTCCTTCCAGAAGATGACGGTCGAAATGCCGATGATGACGCCAGGCGTCAGCACCGGCGAGACGACCACGAGATAATAGAGCCCGCGCGCCGGCGCGTAGATCTGCGTCATCACGATCGCGCCGGCCAGCCCCATCGGCACCGCGAGCGCGACCACGAACGCGCCGATGATGAAGCTGTTTTGCAGCCCCGTCATCAGATTGTCGTCCTGCACGAGCTTCTGGAACCATTGCAGCGTGAAATGCTCGAATGGCCACACCTGCGGATATTCTGGCGTGTTGAAGGCGGTGACGCTCATCACGATCAGCGGGCCGAACAGGAAGCCGAAGAACAGCAGCAGATAGAAGCCGAGCATCGCCCGCCCGATCAGCGCCGAGCTCATCGCGCGATCTCCGACAGGCTGACCTTGAACAGCCGCATCACCAGCAGCACGAACGCCATGCAGGCGGCGAGCAGGATCAGCGCATAGGCCGCGCCCTGCGGCCAGTTGAACGCCTGGAAGAAGCGGTCGTAGACGATCGGCGTGAACCACAGCGTCTTCGGGCCGCCCAGGATCAGCGGCGCCGCCAGCGCGCCCGCGCACAGCATGAACACCAGCGTCGCCCCCGAGGCGACGCCGGGCTTGGCGTGCGGCAGCACGATTTCCGCGTGAATGCGCCACCAGGGGGCGCCCAAATCCCGCGCGGCCTCGACCTGATTGCGGTCGAGCGACTCGATGGCGTTGTAGAGCGGGAACATCATGATCAACACATAGGCGTAGGTCAGCCCGGCGTAGAGCGCGACGTCGGCGCCGATGAAATCGATGCGGGCGTGGATCAGCCCGAGGCCGACCAGCATGTCGTTGATCAGTCCGCCGGTGCCAAACATCACCAGAAAGGCGAAGGCGCGCAGGATCTCGTTGATGAAATAGGGCACGACCAGCAACAACATCAGCCGCGCCACGACATTCGGCCGCGCCACCTGCGCCATGTAATAGGCGATGGGATAGCAGATGGCGAAATTGGCGATGGTGATGAGCACCGAGACGAGAATCGTGATCCAGAACGCGTTGAGGTGGGTGGTGTTCCACTGGCTGGCGTCGGTGAGCGAGCCGAACAGGAAATAGCGGTAGTTGGCGAGGGTGTAGATGTCCTTCGGCCCGCCGCGCTGCGCCGGCGGCAGTTTTGGATGAAACGAATAATCGATCATGTAGAGCTGCGGCAGCACGATCATCACCAGCGCCCAGAAGCCGACGGCGACGATCAGGAAAGTCGCGACGCCCGCGCCGTTGCGCTGGAAAAAGCCGGGATCGACCCCGCCCGCGCGGCGGCGCTGGATCATCGCCGCGATCACGAAGCCGAGCACCACCGCCAGCGGCCCGAGGAAGATCACATAGGCGGTGAAGGCGTTGCTCATCGCCCCTCCTGCCGCAGCACGATGGCGTCGGCGGGGTTGTAGCCGACGCGCGTGGGCGCGCCCGGCGTCAGCGCATGCGCGCCGAGGTCGCGCCCGAGCGACATCGTCAGCTTGAGGCCATCGGCGCAGACGAGCCCGATATGGGTCAGATGGCCCTCGAACGCGGTGGCGCTCACCGTCGCCGCGATGCCGTCGTCGACGGGGCGCAACCGTTCGGGCCGCACGAACAGCGTCGCCGCCGCGCCCGGCTCCAGCCCGGCGCCGGCGCGGCCGTTGAGCGGCCCCAGCGCCGTGTCGATCTCGGCGAAGCCATCGGCGAGCGCGCGCACGCGCCCGCTCACTCCGTTGTTCTCGCCCACGAACGAGGCGACGAACGGCGTCGCCGGGCGATCGTAGACCGCGTGGCCGTCGCCGACCTGCTCGACCACGCCGTGGTTCATCACCGCCACCCGGTCGGACATGGTCAGCGCCTCGCCCTGATCGTGCGTGATGTAGATGAAGGTGACGCCGACGCGCTTCTGGATCGCGCGCAATTCGGTGCGCATGTGCTGGCGCAGCCGCAGATCGAGCGCCGACAGCGGCTCGTCGAGCAGCAGCACCTGCGGCTCCACCGCCAGCGCGCGCGCGATCGCCACCCGCTGCTTCTGCCCGCCCGAGAGCTCGCCGATCCGCTTGTCGCCCGAACCCGGCAGCGCGACCAGCGCCAGCAACTCGTCGGCCTTGCGGCGGCGCTCCTTGGCCGGCACGCCGCGCACGCGCAGGCCATAGCCGATATTGTCGGCCACGCTCATCAGCGGAAACAGCGCCAGATTCTGGAAGATCAGCGCGGTCGGCCGCTTGTTGGGGCCAACGCCGGCCATGTCCTTGCCGCCGATGCGCACCACGCCGGCGGTCGGCTCCAGAAAGCCGGAGATGGTGCGCAGGATCGTCGTCTTGCCGCAGCCCGAAGGGCCGAGGAGGGAGAAGAACTCGCCGCCGGCGATCTTCAACGACACATCCTTCACCGCGACGAAATCGCCGAAGCGGATGGTGACGCGGTCGATGTCGACGTCGGCGCTCATGCGCGATCCATCCGAACGCCGCCGCCGCGCCTCACGCCGCCTTGAACTTCTCGGCGTATTGCCCGCGCAGATCGCCGAACCAGGTCGGCTCGACCGGGCGCCACCACATATTGTCGATCGACTTGCCGGGATAGGCCTCGCCGAAGATCGCCCGCGCCTTGTCCGACAACAGCTTGTCGGCGCCGATGGCGGAAGGGTTGTAGCCGGAGTTCTCCGCCGCCAGCGCCGAGGCTTCGGGCGTGTGGGTGTATTTGAGCCACTCGTAGGCCTGGTCGATGTTCTTCGCGCCCTTGACGATCGAGAACCCGTCGACCCAGCCGATCGCGCCCTCCTTGGGCGCCTGATAGGAGATCGGCTCGCCCGCCTTCTTCATCGAGATCACCGGCCCGTCCCAGGTCTGGCCGATCACGACGCCGTTGGTCTTGAAGCCGGATTTGGTGTTGTCGGCCGAATCCCAGAACTGTTTGATCCACGGCTTGTGCGCGATCGCCACCTTCAGCAACTCGTCGTAGATCTTCTTCATCGCGGCTTCGTCTTTGTAGGCGTCGAGCATCCGGTTGGTCGGCAGCTTGCCGGCGCCGTCGAGCCACAGGCCGATGCCGAGCAGCAGCGAATGCGGCCGGCCCTGCACCTTGCCTTTGTATTCCTCGTTCCACAGCGTGCCGAACGACAGCTCCTCCGGCTTGATCTTTGTGAGGTCGTTGCGCCAGGCGATCGCCTCGGTGCCCCAGACATGGGGCACGTGATAGAGCTTGCCGTCCCAGGTCCAGTTGCTGGTCGAGGCTTTCAACAGGCCCGGCACGATGGCGCTGGTCGGATCGAATTTGGCGATGTCGATGGGTTGCAGAACGTCGATGTCCTTGAATTGCAGCGCGCGGTCGTGCGTCGGCTGGCAAACGTCAAAGCCCTGTCCGCCGGTCGCCTGAAGCTTGTTGATCTGCTCCTCGTTCTGGCTGAATGGCGTCGAATTGACCTTGATGCCGGTCGCCTTCTCGAAATTGGGGATCAGCGGGTTGGGCAGTTCATCGTCCCAGTTGATGATGTTGAGCGCGCCCGAGGAGGACAGCGCGTTGGTGACGATCGCCGGCGAGGCCAGCGCGACGGCGGCGCCTTTCAGCACGCTGCGGCGGGAAAACGGCGCGACGAACAGACTGTGATAAGAGCGATACATGCACACCCCTCCGGACGCCGCGCCGCGCCTCGCGCATCAGCGCCGGCGAACAGGTTTGGCGCGGCCAAGTTGGCATAGGACAGGATCGCGCACAATCCCGTGATCGGGCGCGCCGGTCTGAATCTTACAGGGGTTGCGCGCAGAAAAAATCCGCGCGCATAAAGGGCGCGCCGGCGGTCTCGTCACGCCGCTTCCTCCCGCTTTGCAGGGCTGCGCCATTGGCCGAGGACAAATTCTTCAACGCCCGCGTCTCCTACGACGCCGACTACGACCCGCGTTTCGCGCCGCGCTTCGCCGAGCTCGCCACCTTCATGCGCGCGCCCTACCGGCCGGATCTGAAAGATGTCGACATCGGCGTTTGCGGCGTGCCGTTCGACGGCGGCGCCACCAACCGGGTCGGCGCGCGCCACGGCCCGCGCGCGGTGCGCGATCTCTCTTCGCTGATGCGCGCCATGCATCACGTCACGCGCGTCAACCCGTTCACGCTGGCGCGCATCGCCGACGTGGGCGACGCGCGCTTCAATTCGTTGTTCGACAACGCGACCGTGGAGGCCGATCTCGTCGCCTTCTTCGCCCGCTTCGCCACGGCCGGCGTCACGCCGCTCAGCATCGGCGGCGATCATTCCATCACCTATGCGATCCTGAAGGGGATCGTGCGCGACGGCCCGGTCGGCCTCGTCCACATCGACGCTCATACCGACGTGCTCGGCCCGATCCAGGGCGTGCGCTTTCACCACGGCTCGCCGTTCCGCAATGCGATCGAGGATGGCCTGCTCGATCCCGCCCACATGGTGCAGATCGGCATCCGCGGCGCGCACAACACCTCGGAGGCGTGGGAGTTCTGCGCCCGCCACGGCGTGCGGGTGATCTATATCGAGGAGTTCGATCAGTTGGGCGTCGCGCGCACGGTGGAGATCGCGCGCGCGACCGTCGGGCGCGGGCCGGCCTATCTCTCGTTCGACATCGACGCGCTCGATCCCTCGATCGCGCCCGGCACCGGCACGCCGGAGGCGGGCGGCCTCACCATGCGCGAGGCGCAGGGCCTGGTGCGCGGCATGCGCGGCCTCGATCTGATCGGCGCCGACGTGGTCGAGGTGTCGCCGCCGTTCGATCCGGGAACCAACACGGCACTGTGCGGGGCGACGATGGCCTATGAGCTGTTATGCCTGCTGGCCGAGGCGCGGGCGGCGCGGCGCGGCTAGGGCCGCTCAATTCTGCCGAAAAAATGATCAGCCGCTCTTTCGGGCGGTTTCATTTTGTGCATATTCCGCCGCGCGAGAACGCCGTGGGAACGGGCGCCGCCGGGCCGGCAGGGGGACGCATGAAACTGATCACCGCCGTCATCCGGCCGTTCAAGGTCGATGACGTTCGCGACGCGCTCGACAAGATCGGCGTGCATGGCATGACCGTCACCGAGGTCAAGGGCTACGGCCGGCAGAAGGGCCACACCGAGGTCTATCGCGGCGCCGAATATGTGGTGAATTTCGTGCCGAAGGCGCGCATCGAGATCGCCGCCCCCTCGGAGCGGGCCGACGCGGTGATCCGGGCGATCCAGCAGGCCGCGCGCACCGACAAGATCGGCGACGGCAAGATTTTCGTCACTCCGCTGGAGCGCGCCTTGCGCATCCGCACCGGCGAAACCGACGACGACGCGCTGTAAGGCGGGAGACGACCATGAACCGCGCCTTTTCGCGCGCCGGCCTCGCCGGCCTGAGCCTGCTCTGCTTTCTCACCCCCGCCTGCGCCGAAGCGGGCAAGATCGATCCCGCCGACACCGGCTTCATGATCGCGGCGACCGCGCTGGTGTTGCTGATGACCCTGCCGGGCCTGGCTTTGTTCTATTCCGGCATGGTGCGGCGCAAGAATATTCTCGCCACTATGGCGCAGAGCGTTGCGGCGACGGCGATCGTCTCGCTGCTGTGGTTCGCGCTCGCCTATTCGCTCGCCTTCGCCGGCGGCGGCGCACTGCTGGGGGGCGTCTCGCGCGCGTTTCTCGCCGGCATTGGCGTCGAGACGACGAGCCCGCTCGCGCCGACCATCCCCGAAATGCTGTTCATGGCCTATCAGATGACCTTCGCCGTCATCACCGTCGCGCTGGTCGGCGGCGCGGTGGCGGACCGGCTGAGGTTCTCGGCCTTCGTGATCTTTTCCGTGTTCTGGCTGTTCCTGGTCTATGTCCCGAGCGCGCATTGGGTGTGGGGCGGCGGCTTTCTGCAAAAGCTCGGCGTGATCGATTTCGCCGGCGGCACGGTCGTCCACATCAACGCCGGCGTGGCTGGGCTGATCGCGGCGCTGACCCTGGGGGCGCGGCAAGGCTACGGGCGCGAAAACCTCGCGCCGTTCGACCTGTCGCTCGCCGTCGTCGGCACCGGCCTGTTGTGGGTCGGCTGGTTCGGCTTCAACGGCGGCTCGGCGCTGGCCGTGGGCTCGCGCGCGGTGTTCGCGATCGTGGCGACGCATTTCTCCGCCTGCGCCGGCGCGGCGGTGTGGAGCCTGATCGAGTGGAAGCATCGCGGCAAGCCCTCGGTGCTCGGCATGATCTCGGGCGCGGTGGCGGGGCTGGGCACGATCACGCCGGCCTCCGGCTACGTGCTGCCTTGGCAGGGCGTGCTGATCGGCGCGATCGCCGGCGGCGTGTGCTATTTCGCCTCGACCTCGATCAAGCAGCGGTTCGGCTACGACGATTCGCTCGACGTGTTCGGCGTCCACGGCGTCGGCGGCGTGCTCGGCACGCTGCTCGCCGGCGTGTTCGCGACGGCGAGCGTGAGCGCGAGCGGCGCCGATCCCGGAATCTCCGGCTTGTGGCAGGGCGACGTGCATCAATTCGCGGTTCAGGTCGTCGGCGTGGCGGTGACGATCGTCTGGTGCGGCATCGGCACCTGGATCGCGCTCAAGCTCACTGCGGCGCTGGTCGCTCTGCGCGTCGGCGCGGAGGAGGAGCGGGAGGGCCTCGACGTCAGCCAGCACGGCGAGGCGATGGGGACTTGAGGGGCGCCTCCCCCGCTTCGGGGAGATGCTTGGGTCGTTGGTAGGGAAAGCCTCGGCGGAGGCGCCGATCGCCTGGCTTCGCTGGCGACGACGCACCCGCCCGAGCGAGCCACACGCCGGCCCCGCTGACGCGCCGGGGAGCGATGAATTTGGCGGGAAGCGAATATTGTCTTGACCTAAATCATTGATCCATATGTCCCGATCTGTCATTATTTGTAAAATCAAGTTTCGTTTCCAGAAGAGGCGAACATGGGAAAATATTTTACCAAATATTTTGTTCCGCTCGCCCTGGCGACAACGATATTATCAGTTGACGCAATAGCGCAGGATCAGAATCAACGCTTGCCGTCCTTGAGCGATCTGATGGTTATTACCCAGCTGCGGCAGTTCAAGCTTTGGTATTCGGAGCGGGCTGACAATTGGAAGCTCGCGGCATATCAGTATACTCAACTGGAAAATACGCTGGGCAGGATTGTGGCCTTGTATCCTGAGACTGCCAAAATTAATCAATCTGAATTTGTGCGCGATAAGATCGAGCCAGCACTTAAAGAATTGCGCCGAGCTGTCTCCGACGAAAACAAGGAACACTTCGAGATTGCGTATCAGCGGGTGACAGACGCATGTAACGAATGCCATCGGATAGCCGGAGTCGGTTTCATCGTCGTGCGCGTGCCAACGAAATCGCCATTCAGCAACCAGGAATTCGCGCCGTCGCCGTAATCGTTCGGGCATGGATTCCACGCCCCGGCCGCGCGAGCCCGCCCCGGAGACCGGCGCAAATCGGCGGGCCGAAGCCCCCGCCTTCACACGGCTTCGAGCCTACCGCCGCTTCATCGCCTCCGCCAATTTCGCCCGGCGGCTGGCTGCGATCCGGCGCGGTCAATCGCCGCCGCGCCAGCCTTTGCGATAGAGGGGCCGGCTCGCGGCTCAATTGCCGTTTGAACTATCGTAGCAGCGATAGCCCAGCGGCTCAGCTGTCGGCGTCCCCGGCGGCCAGACGGCCATGGCCATGGACGGCGCGCATTCGTTGGGGTTTTTAAAGACATAACGCACTTTGCCGCTGGAGCTGATCACCGGGCGAGGCTGCTCCTGCGTTGATGAAAAGCCGAGCGCCGGCGTGCTCGCGCCCCAGGCGGCGAGGCCCAGGCTCGCGGTCAGAATCGAGGCTGTCGTGAAAGCGAACTTGAACATTGCCCGTCTCCCCTTATCGCCCCCCTTTGGGATGCTTGGAGACATGCGGGCGGCAAACTCGCGTTTAGCCGCTTCGGGTCGTTGTTCTCCCCTCAAGCAATCCCGCCGCATCGCGGATACACGCCAATCCAAGCTGTATTTTGACGCTTTTACGACAGTTCCGGCGGCCGGGGATCAAATCTTCGTTGTTGGCCCAAGGCCCGCCGGGCCATTCCGCTAGCGCCGCTTCATCGCCTCCTGCAACTTCGCCCCCAGGCCGCCAAGCCCGCCCGCAAGCCCGCCCGACGACTCCGCCCGCTGCTGCGGCATGCGCTCGTTGCGCGCGGCGGGGACATGGCCCGCCGGCGCCCTCGCCTCGACCTCGCCCGAGCGCATCGTCAGCGCGATGCGTTTGCGCGCGGCGTCGACCTCGACCACGCGCACTTTCACCACGTCGCCCGCCTTCACCACGTCGCGCGGGTCTTTGACGAAGCGGTCGGCGAGCTGGCTGACATGGACGAGGCCATCTTGGTGCACGCCGATGTCGACGAACGCGCCGAAGGCGGCGACGTTGGTCACCGTCCCCTCCAGCCGCATCCCCGGTCGGAGGTCCTTGATGTCCTCGACCCCTTCGGCGAAAACGGCGGTCTTGAACTCCGGGCGCGGGTCGCGGCCGGGTTTTTCCAGCTCCAAAAGAATGTCGCGCACCGTCGGCAGGCCGAATTTGTCGTCGACGAACGCCTTGGGGTCGAGCTTCTTCAGCGCCGTCTTGTCGCCCATCAGCGTCCGCAGATCGCGCCCGCAGGCGGCGACGATCTTCTTGGCGACGGCGTAGGCTTCCGGGTGCACGGCGGAAGCGTCGAGCGGTTCGGCGCCGTCGCGGATGCGCAGGAAGCCGGCGCATTGCTCGAAGGCGCGCGGCCCGAGCCGGTTGACCTTCATCAGCGCCTTGCGGCTGTCGAACGGCCCGTTGGCGTCGCGATGGGCGACGATCGCGTCGGCCAGCGACGACCCCAGCCCCGACACGCGCGCCAGCAGCGCCGAGGAGGCGGTGTTGAGATCGACGCCGACCGCATTGACCGCGTCCTCCACCACGCCGTCGAGCGAGCGGCCGAGTTTAAACGGGTCGACGTCGTGCTGGTATTGCCCGACGCCGATCGCCTTCGGCTCGATCTTGACGAGTTCGGCGAGCGGGTCCTGCAACCGCCGCGCGATCGACACCGCGCCGCGCAGCGACACGTCGAGGCCGGGAAATTCCGCCGCCGCCAGCGCCGAGGCGGAATAGACCGAGGCGCCGGCTTCGCTCACCACCACCTTGGTCGGCTTGGCGCCGGGAAGCAGCGATAGCATGTCGGCGACGAGCCGCTCCGTCTCGCGGCTGGCGGTGCCGTTGCCGATGGCGATCAGCTCGATTTTGTGGCGCGCGATCAGCGCCGCCAGTTCCGCCTGCGCGCCGCGCAGATCGTTGCGCGGCGGGAACGGATAGACGGTTGACGTGGCGACCACCTTGCCGGTGGCGTCGATGGCGGCGACCTTGACGCCGGTGCGGATGCCGGGGTCGAGCCCCAGGGTCGGGCGCGCGCCGGCCGGGGCGGCGAGCAGGATGTCCTTGAGATTATGGGCGAACACCTTGATCGCCTCGTCTTCCGAGCGCTCGCGCAATTCGCTCATCAGGTCGAGCGACAAAGAGGTCGACAGCTTGACGCGCCAGGTCCAGCGCGCGACGTCGCGCAGATAGGCGTCGCCCGGCGCGGTGGTCGTCGCGCCATAGGCCTCCGCGATCATGCGCTCGACCGGCTTTGCCGTCTCCTCGGCGTCGACTTCGAGTTCGAGGTTGAGAAAGCCCTCGTTGCGGCCGCGCAGCATGGCGAGCGCGCGGTGGCTGGGGGCGGTCGCCCAGCGCTCGCTGTGATCGAAATAGTCGGAGAATTTCGCCCCCGCCTCCTGCTTGCCGTCCTCCACGCGCGAGCGCAGCAGCGCTTTCTCTCGCATATAGGCGCGCAGGCGCCCGACCAGATCGGCGTTGACCGCAAAACCTTCGGAGAGAATGTCGCGCGCGCCGTCGAGCGCCCCCTTCACGTCGGCGATGTCGCCGGCGATGTAAGCGGCGGCGAGTTCGGCGGGAACGCGGGCGCGCTCGGCCAGGATCGCCTCCGCCAGCGGACCGAGGCCGCGCTCGCGCGCGATGTCGGCCTTGGTGCGGCGCTTGGGCTTATAGGGCAGGTAGAGGTCTTCCAGCTCCGCCTTGGTGGCGGCGCGGCCGATCTGCGCCTCCAGCGGCTCGGTCAGCTTGCCCTGGGCGCGGATCGAGTCGAGGATCGCCTCGCGCCGGCTCTCCAGCTCGCGCAGATAGATCAGCCGCTCGGCCAGATCGCGCAATTGCGTGTCGTCGAGGCCGCCGGTCGCCTCCTTGCGGTAGCGGGCGATGAACGGCACGGTCGATCCCTCGTCGATCAGGCCGATGGCGGCGGCGGCCTGTTCGGGCTTGGCGCCGATCTCGGCGGCGATGAGAGCGGCGATGCGACGGTTGTTGTCAGCCATGTCCTGTCCGGTTTCGCGAATCGAGCGCCGAGTCTAGTCAGCGCCGGCGGGCGTGGCTACTTGGGCGCCGGCGTCTGTTGCAAGAATGGCGCGGCCGCGAGGGAATGCGCGATATTTCGCGTGGCGGAGTCGACACGGCGAACATTTCCGTGCTTCGATTAACGAAATCGTAAGAACTGCATTCATTTGACAAAGCGAGGCTCACGATGCGGAGACGCGGATCGGCGGCCGCTTTGGCCGCGCTTGCGCTTGGCTGCGCCCTCCCGGCCGCGCCGGCGCGCGCGCAATCGCAGAACATCGGCGCGACCGAGACCGCCAAGAACGAAGTTTCGCGCGAACTCGCCGGCGCGGCGGCCAAGCTCAACACCGGCGATCCGGTCTTCCGCAACGAGATCGTCAGGACCGGCCAGGAATCGACGGCGAAGCTGGTGTTCCTCGATTCGACCAATCTCGCGGTGGGGCCGATCTCGCGCGTCGTGCTCGACCGCTTCGTCTATCAGGGCGATTCCTCGGGCCAGACGGTGGCGGTGAAACTGACCAAGGGGCTGTTCCGTTTCACCACCGGCGCGCTCGACAAGAACGCCTATTCCGTCACCACGCCGACCGCGGCGATCGGCGTGCGCGGCACGGTGCTCGACATTTCCGTCAGCGGGCCAAAGACCAGGGTGACGCTGCGCGAGGGCCGCGCAATCGTCTGCCCGGTCGACAAGGGCGCCGCGTTCGAGCAACTCGCCCGCGATTGCACGCATGGCAAGGGCAAGCATTGCGATTGCACCGCGCTCGACCAAGTCGGCCGGACCGTCGATGTGTCGCGCGCCGGCGGCTCGGGCCGCGCGACGCAGACGCTGTCGCCGGCGCCGGTCGATTTCCAGCCGCTGTGCAGCGGCTCGCTGTGCGACGCGACGGATTACGCATCGCTCGCCAACGGCAACGCCGATCTCGCCGGCGCGATCGAGGGGCCCAGCGGCGGCGGCGCGGCCTTGTGCGGGAGGTAGGCGATGCGTCTGCTGTCCTCCGTCTCCATCGGCGCGCTTGTCGCCGCCGTCGCCGCGCCAGGCGCGGCTTCCGCCGCCAATTGCACCAGCAACGTGTTCGGCCAGCACGTGTTCGCTTTGAACGGCGCTTCGTGCGTCGCGTTCACCACGACCTACGCCCCGGTCTCGACCGGGACGACCTTCTTCCCCGCCGGCGACCCCGGCTATGGCTTCGTCGCCACGGGCGGGGGGTCCATCACGACGTCCAGCTACCTCGCGCTGAACATTGACACGCCGAACGCCAGCGGCGCGGACGCCGTGTTGAGCCGCGGCGCGGGATCGACGATCACGCTGACGAATGGCGCGTCGCTGACGACATTGGGGCAGTTCGCCAATGCGGTGCAGGCGGACGGCGGCGGCGGCGTGACCCTCGGCGCCGCCGGCGTGACGACGACGGTGACGACCACGGGCCAGAATGCCTACGCCTATTTCGCCACCGGCGCCGGCTCCAGCATCAATGCGACCAACGTCGCCGCCAACACCGCCTCCTCGGTCGGCCCGCAAGCGCTCGCCGATCAGGGCGCGAGCATGACGATCATCGGCGGGTCGATCACGACCACCGGCCGTTACCTCAACGATTTGCAAGCCGACAACGCGGCGTCGGTGACGTTGACCGGGACGGCGCTCAACGCCTCGGGCGCCGGCGCCAACGCGCTTTGGGTCAGCAACGGCGCCAAGATCACGGGCACGAATCTGAAGATCACGTCGAGCGGCGGCGTCGATTCGCAGACCGGCGTCTGGTCCGGCGGCGCGTACAACGGTCCAAGCGGCACGACGTCGGCGAGCGGCGTCCTCAAGCTGACGGCTTCGTCGCTTTCGATCACCGGCCCGAGCGGCTACGGCGTCGGCACCGGGGCCGGCGGCGTCACGACGCTGACCGGCGACGCGATATCGCTGACCAACACGGCCGCCGGCGGCTACGGCGTGCAAAGCCAGGCCGGCGGACAGACCACGATCTACGCCGGCGCGATCACCACGCGGGGCGCCAACGCGGTCGGCGTCCAGGCCACCGGCGCCGGCGCCTCGATCACGACGGGGCTCAGCGCCGGCGTGGGATTGGGGATTACGACATACGGCGCCTACGCCCACGGCGCGCAGGCCGATGCGGGCGGCAGCCTGACGCTCGCCGGCGGCTCGGTCACGGCGAACGGATATGGCGCGATCGGCCTGTATGCGACCGGCGCGAACTCGCAGATCACGGCGAATAACGTCGTCGTTTCAACCTACGGCAATCTCTACGCCAACGCCATTTCCGCGGATGGCGGGGGTGCGGCGATTACGTTCAACGGCGGCGTGGCGAGTACGAGCGGGCAAGGCTCCTACGTGGCGGGAGCGACATCAGGCGGTTCGGTTCAGCTCGCGGGCGCGACGCTCACGGCGACGGGGCTGGGGAGCGGCGGGCTGTTCGTCAATGGCTCCACGGCATCGGTGACCGGCTCCAACCTTACGATCTCCGTAAAGGGCGGTTACGACACGACAGACAAAATAGGCGCTGTCGGGGCCGCCAACCAAAGCTTTCTCGGGTATTCGGGCGGCGGCAAGCTCACGCTGACGAATTCGACGATATCGGTGGGCAGCCTCGGCGGCGCCGGCGTCTACACCGCCGACTCGGGTTCAACTACGATCATCGGCGGATCCATCGCGACGAGCGGCGTCAATTCCACCGGCGTCGCCACGCAGACCGGCGCCGCGACCAGTTTGTCGGGCGTGAACGTCGCCACGACGGGCGCGGGCGCTCTGGGACTATACGCCGGGGGCGTGGGAACGAGGCTCGATGGCGCGAATCTGAATGTCTCCACCACGGGCGGCTATTTCTCGGGCGAGGCGGACGCCGTTCTCGTAGACAGCGGCGCCTCCGCGACGCTCGCCAATTCGCGCCTGACCACGGCCGGCGACGCGGCCAAAGGCGTAAGCGTGCTGGGCGCGGAAAGCCAGTTCGTCGGGACCAACCTGACGATCGTGACGACCGGGGGCTTCGCCACGTCGAGCGACTTCCGTGCGGACGGCGTCTATAATGGCGCCGCCGCCACGCCGGGGGCGGGCACGACCGGCGGGGGCAATGTAACGCTGACGGATTCGAGCGTGGCGATCGCCGGCGACCACGTCAACGGCGTCGACACCGCCAACAATGGCGTGACGAAGATCTACGGCGGCTCGATCGCGACCTCGGGCGGGCAGTCGACAGGCGTGGTGAGCGCCAGCGGCGCCGCGACGACCATTGGCCTGGACGCGTTGAGCGTAGCGACGACGATCTCCACTGCGGGCCTCTCCTCCACCGCCGTCGAGGTCAACACCGGCGGTTCGCTCGTCCTGACCGGGGCCAAAGTCTCGACGATCGGCGACGGTTCCTCGGCGCTTGTCCTCAACGGCGCCGGCGCCATCGTCGGCGCCAATCTGACGATCGCGACCTCGGGCGGCGTCGACGCGGCGACGGGCGCGCACGCCACCGGGGCGTATAACGGCCCCTCCGGCGCCTTCGGCGGCGGCGGGACGATGCGCCTGACCAATTCCTCCGTCGCGACGAGCGGCCGCGAGGCCGGCGGCCTCTCGACCGGCGGCGGCGGCGCGACGACGTTTGTCGGCGGCTCGATCGCGACCGCCGGCGGCTCCGCTCCCGGCGCCGTCGCTTTCGGCGGCGGCCTGCTCTCGTTGTCGGGAACGCGGATCACAACCATCGGCGCCGGGTCCGACGGCCTTGTGGTCGCCGACGCCGGTTCTTCCGTCCGCGCGACAAACGTCATGATCGCGACCCATGGCGGCCGCGACGCCAGCAACGGCTTCGACGCCATCGGCGTCTATAACGGGCCGGGATCGGGGGGAACCTCGGGCGGCCATCTGACCCTCGCCAACGTGACCGTGACGACGCAGGGCGATTTCGCCAACGCCTTTCAAACCGACGCCGGCGGAATCTCGAAGGCGACCGGCGGCGCGTTTTCGACCGTCGGCGCGAACGCCACCGCCGTCTCCGTGCTCAACGGCGGCGCGCTGACGATCTCGGGCGCGGCGCTGACGACGAGCGGCGACGGCTCCGCGGGCCTCATCATCAACGGATCGGGCGGCGGCGTCACCGCCAGCAACCTGACGATCAACACCCTGGGCGGCGTGCTGGCGACGACCGGTTCGCACGCCGACGGCGTCTATAATGGAGCCTTCGGCGGCGTCGCCGGCGGCGGCGTGATGCAGATCGCCGACAGCTCGGTGACGACGGGCGGGACGCAAGCCTATGGCGTCTCCACTGGCGCGGGCGGGACGACGACATTCCTCGGCGGCTCGATCGCGACCGCGGGCGCCGGCGCCAACGCGGCGCGCGCCGCCGCTGGCGGGATATTGACGATCGGCGTCGACGCGCAGGGCGCGGGCGCGACCCTCGCCACCGCCGGCGCCGGCGCCTATGCCGTCGTCGCCACGGGCGGCGGCGTGGTGTCGCTGACCGGCGCGACGATCGCGACCACCGGCGACGGCGCGGGCGGGCTCGGCGTCAACGGCGCCGGCTCGGAAGTCGACGCGGCCGGCGTGACGATCTCGACCCATGGCGGCCTGGATTCGGCCTCCGGCCTGCACGCCTATGGCGTCGCCAACACGCCCTATGGCTCCTACGCCACCGGCGGCGTGATGAAGCTGACCGACGTGGCGATCTCCACCGTCGGCGCCGGCATGTTCGGCGTCTACACCGGCGCCGGCTCGACGACGAGCTTCGCCGGCGGATGGGTGCGGACTTCGGGCGCGAACGCCGATGGCCTGCGCGTCGCGGGCGTGCAGGCGAATCTCAGCGTGAACGGCGTCGCCGTCGCTGCCAGCGGGACCGGGGCCTATGGCGCGGCCGTCGTCAACGGCGGCGCGCTGACCTTAGGGCAGGGGATGCGGATCGCCACGTCCGGCCCTAACGCGCACGGCCTCTATGTCGCCGACGCCGGTTCGGGGGCGAACCTGAGCGGACCCGTGTCGATCTCGGTCGCCGGCGCCGGGGCGGCCGGCGTCTATGTCGACGCGGGCGGCGCCGTCGCCGCCACCGGCGCCTTGTCGATCGCCGCCAGGACCAACGGCGTTTTCCTCAATGGCGCCACCGGCGCCGCGATGACGCCGACCGCTTTCGGCGCCTCGGGCGGGCTCACTTTGAAGACCACCGACGTCGCCGGCGCCGCGCTGACGCTCGCCGGCAATTCCACGACGTTCGCCGCTACGGGCGGCGGCCTGATCCAGGCGGCGGGAACCGGCGTCGCCTTCCTCAACGGAATCAACCAGACTGCGGCGTTCAGGAACGTCGAGATCGACGCGCCGGCCGGCGATCTCATCTTCGCCGATCCCGCGGTCGCGACCATTAGCTTCGACAACAGCCTGGCCAACGCCGGAACCGGCAATCTCGCTCATGTCGTCGGCGGCAGCGATCTCAACCTCGTCGCGCTCGCCTCGACCCTGATCGGCGCCGTCGTCACCGATCCCGGCTCGTCCTCGACGATGTCGCTCGCCAATGGCTCGGTCTGGACCGTGACCGGCCATTCGACCCTGACCAACCTCAATCTCGTCAACAGCTCCGTGGCCTTCGCCTCGCCGACGAACGGGTTCCACACGCTGACCGTCAATTCTTATTCGGGAACCAACGCCGGGCTGTTCCTCAACGCCGCGCTCGGCGGCGCCAATCCCGGCGCGGACCAGCTCATCATCAACGGCGGCCGGGCGACCGGCTCGACGATCATCACCATCCAGCCGGTCACATTGCCCAGCGCGCAGACGCTCGCCGCCGCGCGGGCGCCCGCCGCCCCGCCCGCCGTCGGCGTGCCCGTCGTGGTGACGACGAACGGGGGGACCATCGCGCCCAACGCCTTCGCCCTCGCCGGCCCGCTGCTGGTGGGCGCGACCAGCTATTCGCTGCAACAACAAGCGGGGGGCGAATATCTGGTCGCCGCCCCGGGCCAGACGCCGGCGCAGTTGAGCGGCTCTCTCGCCACCTTGTCGCAGAGCCGGCAGTCGCAGGCGGTGACGAGCCGCGTCCTCGGTTCGATCCTCACCGGCGCGACCGAACAGATCAACTGCTCCTCGTGCAGCAGCGGCTTCGCCTCGTTCGGCTCCTTCGCGCTCGGCGTGCACGGGCGCTGGACGCTGAGCCCGAGCGTGGCGCTGATGGCCGGGCTCTCCTACGACAATTACACCGGTCAGGGCGTCACCGTGAACAACTCGCTGATCAGCGCGCTCGGCGTGCGCTACGACATGGTGCAGTTGGGCAGATACCGGCCGTTCTTCGAGACCGGGGTCGCCCTTTCGCCCTACGCCAACGTCAGCTTCCGGCGCAGCTATGTCTCCAACCTCGGCAGCGGCGTCGGCGTCGGCGACACGCTGTCGCGCTCGGTCGCCGCTTACGGCCGCGCCGGCTACATCTGGCGGCTGAGCCCGCGCGACGAGGCGGCCGCCTATTCCGATCTCACCCGCAGCTGGCAATCGACCGGCGGCTATGCCGAAAGCGCCAACCCCGGCAATCCGTTTGGCGCGACGGTGGCGCAGAGCCTCGACACGATGAACATCTGGAAGGTCGGCGCGCAGTACACCCACCTGTTCGGCGAGCATGTCGAGGCCAATGTGAGCGCGGGCTACGCGCTGGCGTTCGATTCCAAATATGGCTCGACCGCCTCGCTCGCCGGGCTGACGGCGGCGGGCGCGGCGGCGGCGAGCTTCGACTGGGCGGAACTGGGCGGCCGGCTCAGCTATCGCTTCTCGAAAACCGTGATCGGCGACTCCTTCGTGCTCGGCACGGTCGGCGCCGAGCCGGCGGGCAGCCAGATTCACGGCGGCGTCGCGCTGCGGATGGAGTTCTGACGCACGTCCGGCGCCGCGAAAACGCCCGCTTTGTCCTGGCAAACGATTCGCCGACGGCGACGTGTGGGGGCGGGGTGAGGCGTTTCGTTCTGTTGGCAATAGCGTTGGCGCTCCGCGTCGCCCCGGCGCGCGCGGATTGCGATGCGAGCCTGGTCGCGCCGACCTCTTTGCGCGCGGCCGAAACGGTCGCCGACTACAAGCCGGTGCTGCGCGCCTGCCATGGCGAGGGCGGCGACAGGATCGCGATCCGCGAGCTGCGGCTCGGCGGCGCGCCGGCGTTGCTGCTCGCCGATTCCGCGACGCTGGAGACCAGGCTCGAACGCGCCGCCTGCTGGACCTGCCAGGACGTCGCCGAGAGCGCGCTCGCCGACACCCGCATGATGCGGGCGATCGACAGGGCGGCCGCGGCGCCCGGCCTGACGCATCGCAGCTTTCTCAACAACGCCGGGCTGACGCACGGCCAGAGCGGCGGCTTCTTCACCGGCGATCTCTGCCCCTCCTACCGGCCGATGGACCGCGCCTTCCTGCAAACGCTGCAAGGCGAGCGGACGCCGGTGGCGCTGTCGATCTCCGGCGCGTGGCTGAAACATCATTTCGCCGATTACCGCTGGTTGCTCGACGCGCAGGCGAAGTCCCGGCTCGCCATCACCTGGATCAACCACAGCTACAGCCATCCCTATCGGCCGGGCGTCGCCGAAGGCGCCAATTTCCTGCTGACGGCCAGGGTCGACGCCGATTACGAGATTTTGCAGACCGAGCGGCTGTTGATCGCCAATGGCCAGACGCCGTCGCTGTTCTTCCGCTTCCCCGGCCTCGTCTCGTCGTCGCCGCTGATGCAGGCGGTGCGCCGCCATCACCTGATCGCGCTCGGCGCCGACGCCTGGCTGGCGCTCAACCAGAAGCCGCATGACGGCTCGATCATCCTCGTCCATCCCAACGGCAACGAGGAACTGGGCTTGCAGATCTATCGCCGCGACGCGGCCAAGGGCCTGCTGCCGCCGCTCAAACCGCTCGATGAGGCGCCGGAATGAAGTCTTGGTTGCTCGCTTTCGCCCTGTTCGCCGCGCTGGGCTCTCGCGCCGTCGCCGCGCCGGTGGATATGAGCACGCTCGCCTGTCAGGACTGGCTCGACGCCAGCGAGGACGAGCAGGATCAGATGGTCGCCTGGCTGCGCGG
>JAGWRL010000292.1 GCA_028876585.1 Pseudomonadota bacterium
ATCTCCTGCAAGTCTTCCTTGGCCTCGTCGACGCCGGCGACGTCGTCGAACGTGACGCGTCCCTGCGCCTCGTTCAGCAACTTGGCCTTCGACTTGCCAAAGCCCATCGCCTTGCCGGCGCCGCCCTGCATCTGTCGCGACATGTAGATCCACACGCCGAGGAACAGCACCAGCGGCAGGCCGTTGATGAGCAGGGTCAAGAGCCAGGAATTGCCGTCGGAGGGGGCGCGGGCGGTGATCGCCACGCCCTTGTTGAACAGCTTGTCGACCAGACCGGGGTCGCTCGGCGCGTAGGTCTGGAACGGATGGCCGTCCTTGTAATGGCCGGAGATCTCGGGGCCCGAGATCGTCACGTCGCGCACGCGACCGCCATCGACCTCCGTCAGCAACTGGCTGAACATGATTTCGCTGTTGGCGGTTTTCTGCGCCGGGCTCTGGAACAGCGTGACCAACGCCAGCACCAGCAGGAAGATGATCACCCAGAGGGCGAAATTGCGTAAGTTGGCGTTCATCGCGATCCTATCGACCTCGATTTTCCCCGGAGGGGCGGGGCTCGCGGTCCATGACGCTCATTTAAGCGCAAGCGTGACGATTGCCAAGGGAAGCACGGGCGGTTCGACTAAGGGGCGCCAAACTGAATTTACCGTGAACCCGGATCGCCGGCGCGGACGGAACTCTCCATGCCCTATCGTTAAGCAATCTAGCGCAAGTTCGTTGCCGGAAATTGACGAATTGGCGATACCGGCGGCCATGCTCGGCGCGTTTTGCAATTCTATCGCGTGGCTGCTCCTGATCGGAGCGGCAATGGGAACATTGGAATGGCTGCGTCCCGCCCATCCGGCGCAGCGCTTCCTGCGTTCCGGCTTCGTGACCGACCTGATCTACTGGCTGGCGCCCTGTTTCTTCTATGGACCGCTGGCGCCGAAATCGCTTAGCGCCGCCGCCACCGCGCTGATGGGATCGACGGCGGTCGGCTTCGCCGCCATCGCGCAGCAGCCGCTGTGGGCGCAGGCGGCGGAAGCGTTCGTGCTCGCCGACTTGCTCTCCTATTGGGGCCATCGCTGGATGCACGGCCGCGCGCTGTGGGCGTTCCACGCCATCCATCACGGCGTCGAGGAGATGGACTGGCTCTCGACCATCCGCAACCATCCCGTCAATGTCGTGGTGCAACGTATTGTGCTGACGGCGCCTTTGCTGGCGCTGGGTTTTCCCGTCCACGCGATTCTCGTGGTCGCGCCGTTCTCCGCGCTCTACAATATTTTCTGTCACGCCAATATCGACCTGCGCTTCGGCGCCTTCGGCCGCCTCTTCGTCAGCCCGGTCCTGCACCGCTGGCACCACTCGCCGGAGGGGCAGGGCTGTCACCGCAATTTCGGCGAGACGCTGGCGATCTGGGACGTGCTGTTCGGCACGTTCTATCTGCCCGACGGCGTGCCGCAGCGGCTCGGCCTCGACCACGGGCCGCCGGCAGATCTCGTCGGCCAGACCTTGTGGCCGCTGCATTATTTTCTCGCGCCGGCGCAAGCGCCCGCCGCGTCGACGGCGGACTAACCCGCCCGCAGCGCCTCGGCCGGCTTGCGCCCGAGCGTGCGCCACGAACCGATCATGCCGAGCGCCACCGTCAGCGCCAAGCCGCCGAGCGCGGCCAGCAAGGTCTGGCCCCAGACGAAGCTGAACTCGAACTGCATCACGTAAGCCACGATCACATAGGCCGCCAAGGCGCCCGCGCCGACCCCGAACGCCGCCGTCGCCGCGCCCAGCGTCGCATATTCGAGCAGCGAGGCGCCGATCAGCCGCAGCCGCGTGGCGCCGAGAATTTTCAGCGTCACCGCATCCATCAGCCGCGCCCGCGCATTGGCAGCCAGCGCCCCGGCGAGCACCAGCACGGCGGTCGCCAGCGACACCCCCGCCGCCGCGCGAATCGCCAGATCGAGCCGCGCCACCAGCGCCTCGACCGTCTGCAACGCCTCGCGGACCCGCACCGACACCACCTCGGGAAAATCATGCGCCGCCGCGCGCACCAGCGCGATTTCGGCCGCCGGACTATCCTGCGCGAGTTGCGCCGTCATCAGCACCGAATGCGGCGCGCCGCGAAACGCGTCGGGCGAGAACACCAGAACGAAATTGATCGCGAAGCTGCGCCAGTCGACGCGGCGGAAGTTGGCGATCTCCGCCGTCACGTCGCGGCCGAGCACGTTGACGGTCAGCTTGTCGCCGAGCTTCAGCCCCAGCCCGCGGGCGATGTCGCCATCGACCGAGACCAGCGGCGGCCCGCTGTAATCCGCGCGCCACCACTTGCCCGCCGTGACCTGATTGCCGGCCGGCGGCGCGGCCGAGAAGGTGACGCCGCGATCGCCCTCCAGCACCCATTGCGCGCTCTCCTTCGGCCGCACGTCCTCGGCGTTGACGCCGGCGACCCTGACGATGCGCCCGCGCATCATCGGCGCCTCGACGATTTTCGCCCCCGGCGCGCGCGCGCCGAGGAACGCCGCGAAGGCGTCGCGCTGATCGCTGCGGATGTCGACGAAATAGAAATCCGGCGCCCCCGTCGCGCCGGGGCGCAGTTGCGCGCGCAGGTTCACGTCGACCAGCGTCAGCGCCACGATCACCGCCAGCCCGAGGCCGAGCGACAGCACGACGGCGGGCGTCGGCGCGCCCGGCCGATGCAGGTTGGACAAAGCCAGCCGCCACGCCACCGGCCCGCGTCGCGGCAGCCGCCGCGCGCCCGCCATCGCCGCCATCGCCACCCCGCGCAGCGCCGCCATCGCCAGCGCCGTCGCCACCACCACCGTCAGCGCCACCGTGCGCTGCGGACTGGCGAGAATCGCCAGCCCCGCCAGCGCCGCGCCGGCCAGCAGCGCGAAGGCGGTGTAGCGCCGGCGCGTGCGCGGCGCGTCGTCGGCGACCGAATCGCGAAACAGCGCGGTCGCGGGCAGATCATGCGCGCGCCCGAGCGGGCGGATCGAAAAGGCGAGCGCCGTCAGCAGGCCGTAGAGCACGCCGAGCGCGAGTTCGCTGAGGTAGAAACCGGGCTGGATCGGGTAGGGCGAGGCCGCGCCGGCGAGCGCGGCGACGAGATAGGGGACCGCCGCGCCAAGCGCCAGCCCGATGGCGATCGCCACCGCCGCGACAGCGAGAAACTGGATCAGCGCCAGCGCGACGATCTCCGCGCCGCTGGCGCCCAGCGCCTTCAGGATCGCCAGCGCCGGACGCTTGCGCTCGACGAAGCCGCCCGCCGCATTGCCGACGCCGACGCCGCCAACGACCAGCGAAATCAGCCCCACCAGCGCCAGAAACTCGCCGAACCGGTCTATGTTGCGGGAGAACTCCGGCGAGACGTTGGAGCGCGAGCGCACCTCCCAGCCGGCTTCGGGGAATTGCGCCTTGGCGTCGGCGATCAGCGCCTTCACCTGCGGCTCGGCCGGCGGCGCGCCGCCGGGGTTCATCTTCACCCGCGTCGTGTAGCGCACCAGCGAACCCGGCTGCACCAGCCCGCTCGCCGTCAGCGCCTGCTGGCTGACCAGCACGCGCGCGCCAAAGCCGATGCCGTTCGCCAGCCGGTCCGGCTCGGCGACGATTTTGCCGCGCACCGCGAGTTTGGCGGCGCCGATCTGAAATACATCACCGAGTTTCAGCCCGAGCCGGTCGAGCGCGATGTCGTCGACCTCCGCGCCGTAGACGTCGCCGTCGGCGGCGAAGGCGGCGGATGGCTTCAGCGCGGGCGAAAATTCCGCCTGTCCGATCGGCGGCCAGTCGGGCGCGACCGCTTTCACGTCCGCCAGCGTCGCGTCGCCCGCCGCGTTGCGCGCCATCGCCCGCAGCGTCGCCACCACGTCGAGGCGGCCGCGCCGCGCCAGCCAGCCGCGCTCCTGCGGTGAAAGCTCGCGGTGGATCACCGAGAACGAGGCGTCGCCGCCGGCGAGTTTGCGCCCCTCGCGCGCCAGCCCGTCCTGCAACGAACGCGCCAGCGAATTGACGCCGACGATGGCGGCGACGCCGATCGCGATGCAGGCGAGAAAGATGCGCAGGCCGTGAAAGCCGCCCCGGAGATCGCGGAAGGCGAGCCGCGCCAGCGCCGCCAGCCTCACGCTTGCGCCTCGAAGCGGCCGCTGCGCATCCGGATCGTGCGGTCGCACAGGCTCGCGAGCGCGGGATCGTGCGTCACCAGCGCCAGCGTCGCGCCGCGCTCGCGCGGCAGCGCGAACAGGAGGTCGATCACCCCCTGACCGGTCGCCTCGTCGAGATTGCCGGTCGGCTCGTCGGCGATCACCAGCGACGGGCGGGCGCAAAGCGCGCGCGCCAGCGCCACCCTTTGCTGTTCGCCGCCCGAGAGCTGCGCGGGATAATGGCTCAGCCGCTCCGCCAGCCCTACGGCGGCAAGCTCCTCGCGGGCGCGGGCGCGGGCGTTGCGCGCCCCCGCCAACTCCAGCGGCACGGCGACGTTCTCCAGCGCCGTCATCGTCGTGATGAGCTGGAACGATTGGAACACGATGCCGATGCGCGCGCCGCGAAAGCGGGCGAGCGCGTCCTCGCTCATGGCGTGGATCGGCTGGCCGTCGATGAAGATCTCGCCCCGGTCGGGCCGCTCCAGCCCTGCCATGGTCATCAGCAGCGTCGATTTGCCGGAGCCGGACGGCCCCACCAGCCCGACCGTCTCGCCGCGCGCGATGGACAGGCTGACGCCGCGCAAGATATGCACCCGTGCGGCGCCGGAGCCCAGGCTCAGGTCGACGCCGCGCAATTCGACGGCCGGCGCGGCGGCGACGGCGGGCGCTAAATCCACTAGCGCGGCGTCGCGCGAATCGCTGGGAGCGGTCATGAAACTCTCTTGGGGGCTTGCGACATATGGGATGTTTCGCGCCGCCGTCCAGACGTTCGCCCTCGTCGCGGCGCTCGGCGCGGCTCAGGCGCGCGCGTTGAAGCTTGTGGCGCTGGGCGACAGCCTCACCGCCGGCTATGGCCTGAAAGCCGGCCAGCGCTTCCCCGAAGTTCTGGAAAAAGCTTTGCGCGCCAAGGGCTACGACGTGTCGGTGGTCAACGCCGGCGTGTCGGGCGACACGCTGGAGGACGGCCTCGCCCGGTTCGACTGGAGCGTGCCGGCGGATGCGGACGCGCTGCTGATCGAACTCGGCGCCAACGACATGTTGCGCGGCATGCCGGTCGAGGGCGCCCGGCGCGCCCTGTCGGCGATCCTGTCCAAGGCGACGCAGACCCACATCCCGACCCTGCTCGCCGGCATGAAGGCCGCGCCCAATCTAGGCCCCGATTATCGCGCCGCGTTCGACCGCATCTTCCCCGAGCTCGCCGGCCAATATGGCGTCGCGCTGTATCCGTTCTTCCTCGACGGCGTCGCCGCCGACCCCAAGCTCAACCAGCCCGACGGACTGCACCCCAACGCCGAGGGGGTCAGGATCATCGTCGAGCGGATTTTGCCGGCGGTGGCGGCGCTGCTCGACAAGGCGAAGGGGTAGGGCGGCGCCGCTCAAGTCGAGCCGCCGTCATTGCGAGCGCAGCGAAGCAATCTACCGTGTCTCAAGTCAACGCGTTTTTGAAAGTCTGGCGCGATTTGACCATGGCGTTTAGCGTGACGACGAGCTTTCGGATGACGGCGACGATGGCGAGCTTG
>JAGWRL010000293.1 GCA_028876585.1 Pseudomonadota bacterium
CCGACCAGCACGATGCGGTCGATCACGCCCGCCGCGAGGCTCACGACCTGGGCGGCGATGTTCGAAGTCGCGCGCCGCAAACTAGCCATCGCTGAAGGACTTCCTCCGATACCGAACCGAGCGGCTAAACCAGCGTTCGCGCGTAAACACAAGCCTTGGCCGCATTGCGGCGAAAGCGGGTTTCCTGTACCACGCGGCGGCGACGGGACGGGGACATGCGCGTAGGCTTGCTGGCGCCGTCCAGGCGATACGAGGATTGCTTTCTCAACACGTCCGAGGCGCTGTTCCGCGCCAGCGGCGACAATCTCGGCAATTTCGCCTTCATCGAAGCGCTGTGGCGCCATCTCCAGCCCGACGTCACGATCCTGCCGTGGCACGTGACCGTCGCCGAGGCGCGCGCGACCTGCGACATCCTCGTGCTGGCGGCGGCCAATCAACTGGGCAGCCACAACGATCTCGGCGGCTTCGCGTCGCATCTGGAGGCGATCGGGCTGCCGATCGTCGTCGTCGGCCTCGGCGCGCAGGCGCCCAACATGGCGGCGGGCGTGCAGATCAACGCCGGCACAGAGCGCTGGGCGCGCACGCTGGCGGCGCTGGCGCCGGGGCTTAAGCCGAACATCGGCGTGCGCGGCGAGTTCACCCGGCGCGCGCTGGAGAAGCTGGGCCTCGGCGACCGCGCCGTGGTCACCGGCTGCCCGTCGAATTTCCTCAACGATCGGGCCGACTTCTACCCCTTGTTGAAGCGCAACCTTGAGCGCCGTCGCATCGACCGGCTATGCGTGGCCGCCGGCAATCCGAATTTCGTCGGCACGCGCGAGCTGGAGCGGCGGCTGGTCAGTCTGGTCGAGGCCACCGGCGGGCTTTATGTCGTGCAGGCCGATCTCGAAATGGTGCGGTTCGCGCGCGGCGAGAGCGCGCGCAGCGGCGCGGCCGAGGCCGAGGCGATCCGGCAGTTTCTCGCGCCCGAGCGCACGCCGGCGGCGTTGCAGCTCTGGCGCCAGCGCCACGCCGCCGCCTTCGCCGACGCGACCTCATGGCTGGAGGCGATGCGCGCCTTCGATTTCGTCGTCGGCGCCCGCTTCCACGGCGTGATGCTGGGGTTGCAGGCGGGCGCGCCCGGCGGCGTGCTCGCGCATGACAGCCGCACGCTGGAGATGTGCCAGACGATGGGCGTTCCCGTGCGGCTGATCAACGAGATCGGCGCCGATTTCGCGCTCGCCGATCTCCACGCGATGTTCCCGCTCGACATCGCCGCCTACGCCTCGACGCGCGAGCGGCTGCGCCGCGTCTATGTCGATCTGCTGCGCGGCTGCGGGATCGAGCCGCACCCGCGGCTGACGACGTTGCAGGCGCTGCCGGCATGAGCGATTTCGACGCCTGCATCGTCGGCGCCGGCGTGATCGGGCTGGCGGTCGCGCGCGCGCTGGCGCGCAGCGGCCGCTCGGTGCTCGTGGTCGAGGCGCGCGCCGCGTTCGGCGAGGAGACCTCCTCGCGCAACAGCGAGGTGATCCACAGCGGCATCTATTATCCCACCGGCAGCCTCAAGGCGTTGATGTGCGTCGCCGGCCGCGCGGCGCTGTACGATTTCTGCGGCGCGCATGGCGTGCCGCACGCCCGCTGCGGCAAGCTGATCGTCGCCGCCGACGAAAGCGAGCTGGCGGGGCTGGAGGCGCTGGCGCGCAAGGGCGCGCAGAACGGCGTCGACGATCTGCGGCTCCTCTCGGCGCGCGAGGCGAAGGCGCTGGAGCCGGCGCTCGCTGGCGTCGGCGCGCTGCTTGCGCCCGCCACCGGCATTATCGACAGCCACGCCTCTATGCTGGCGTTGCAGGGCGACGCGGCGGGCGCCGTCATCGCCTATCGCGCGCCGTTCCTGGCCGCGCGGCGGGAGGCGGGGGGCTTCGTGGTCGAGATCGGCGGGGCGGAGCCGGCGCGGCTCACGGTCGGCGCGCTGGTCAACGCGGCGGGGCTCGCCGCCTCGCGCGTGGCGCGGGCGATCGAGGGGCTGGCCGACATCCCCGAGACCCGGTTCGCCAAGGGCAATTATTTTGCGCTGCGCGGCCGCGCGCCGTTCCGGCGGCTGATCTATCCCGCCCCGCAGGCGCATGGGCTCGGCGTGCATCTGACCTTCGATCTCGCCGGTCAGGCGCGGTTCGGACCCGACGTCGAATGGGTCGAGACGGTCGATTACCACGTCAACCCCGAGCGGGCGCGCGGCTTCGCGGAGGCGATCCGGCGCTACTGGCCGGCTTTGCCCGACGACGCGCTGAGCCCGGCTTACGCCGGCGTGCGGCCGAAAATATCGGGCCCGAGCGAGCCGGCGGCGGATTTCCGCATCGACGGGTCGAGCGCGCACGGCTTCGCCGGCCTCGTCAATCTCTACGGCATAGAGAGTCCGGGGCTGACGGCCTCGCTCGCCATCGCCGAGCGTGTCGCGGCGCTGCTGTGATCAGCGCAGCCGATGCGCCGCCAGCGTCTCGTAGAGCGGGCGGGCTTTTTCGGCCAACCGTTTGAGAGGCTCGGGCAGGTCGTCGAAGCCGGGCTCCGGGCCGGGCGCGGAAAAGCCGGTCGATTGCTCGACCGAGGCGTACCACGCCGGCGCCCATACCCCGTCGGTCGGCCGCCGCCCCGGCTCCCACGACAGCATCGCGGGATCGAAGCCGATTCCGCAGGCGGCGCAGAGTTGGCGCAACACGCCCTCGGGGTCGGCCAGCACGTCGCGGCCCTCGATCACCGGCGGGGTGTGGCCGAGCTTGTCGCCGGCGCGGAAGAACAGTTCGACCTGGGTTGGCAGACCGATCTCGGCCAGCGTGAAATCCTCGCGCACGCGGTGGTAGGAGGCCAGCACCGCCTCGGGCGCGCGGATCAGGAACACGTTGACGCAGGATTCGATCCACTCGCGGCCGAAGCTGGGGACCAGGTGGTGCGTCATGTGCTTCTGATACCAGATCGGCTTGCCGCCGGGCACGGGGCCGAGCATCGCCTCGGCGACGGCGCGCCAGTCGGTCGGCTGCGAGCGGATCACCTCCTCGTGCAGCGGATGGATCAGGCCGGTGGCGGCGAGATAGGCGGCGTAGAACGGCTCGTCCGACACCGCGCAATCCGCGCGATTGCCGAACGAACGCATCATCGCGGTCGAGATGTTGCGCGGGCCGGACCACATGGCGATGCGGATCGGCTTCATGCCCGCCCCCGCGATTCCTCGGCTTCCAGCGCCCGGTAGAGCGCGCGCAGGCGCCGCGTCATCGGCCCCGAGGCGTCGGCGGGGTCGGGCCCGCGCTCGCCGATCACGCGCCCATCGACCTTTCGCACCGGCGTCAGCCCGGCGAAGGTGCCGGTGCAGAACGCCTCATCGGCGCTATAGACGTCGAACAGCGAGAAATCCTTCTCATAAGCCGGGATGCCCGCCCGCCGCGCCGCGCGCAGCACCGCTTCACGCGTGATGCCGCCCAGGCAATAGCCGCCCGACGAGGTCCACAATTCGCCGCCGCGCAGGATAAAGAAATGGGTCGAATTGCAGGTGGCGACGAAGCCGCGATCGTCGAGCATCAACCCCTCGTCGGCGCCGGCCTCCATCGCCTGGATGCAGGCGAGCACGCAATTCAGCTTGGAGTGCGAATTGAGCTTCTGGTCCTGTTCGGCCGGCCCGGTGCGGCGGACGTGGACGGTGAACAGGTCCATGCCCTTGGCCAGCATTTCCGGGCGCGGCAGTTTCCATTCCGGGATGATGACGATGGTCGCGGCGCCGATGGTCAGGCGCGGATCCTGATAGGGCGAGCGCTTGACGCCACGCGTCACCATCAGCCGGACATGCACGCCGTCCGTCATGCCGTTGGCGTCGAGCGCGTCGAACAGCCGCGCCGCGAGCTGCTCGCGCGTCAGGCCGATGTCGATCCGCAGCATTTTCGCGCCCGCCCACAGCCGGTCGAGATGGCGGTCGAGAAAGCCGACGCGGCCGCCGTGCAGCCGTAGGCCCTCCCACACGCCGTCGCCGAGCACGAAGCCGGAATCGAACACCGAGATTTTGGCGTCCGGCCGGCGCACCAATTCGCCGTTGATCGAGATGAACACGTCGTCGTTGCGGGAATCGCCGACATAATCCTGGCTGCCGGCGCTGGGTTCGGGGTTCATGCGGCCTCTCGGTTGGAGCGGTCAGGGTAGGGCGGCCGCCGCTTCCCGGCAAGCCGCATTGCCGCTAGTCTGGCCGGACAACGGAGATACACATGCACCGGCCCCTGATCGTCGTCGACCCCGAGCCGCGCGGCCTGAACGAGATATTCGAGCCGGCCGTGTTCGCGCATCTGCAATCCCTCGGGCGGCTCGAAATCCACGAAGGCGCGGGCCGCATGCCGGCGGCGCGGCTCGACGCGCTGCTGCCCGAGGCGGCGCTGCTGATCGGCCAGTCCGACATGCCGAGGGAGCGGCTTGACCGGGCGGCGAAGCTGCGCGGCATCGTCAATGTCGAGACCAATTTTCTGCAAAACGTGGATTACGAAACCTGTTTCCAGCGCGGCATTCACGTGCTGGCGCCGAGTTCCGCCTTCGCCAAGCCCGTCGCCGAAATGACCTTGGGGCTGATGATTGATCTGGCGCGCGGAATCACCGCCGCCGACCGCGCGACCAGGGCTGGAACCGAGAAATGGCTGCTCGACGGCGCGGCGGGCTGCTTCTCGCTCTACGGCGCCGAGGTTGGCCTGATCGGCTTTGGCGATCTCGCGCGCGCCTTCACGCCGCTGCTGGCGCCGTTCCAGGCCAAGGTGAAGGCTTACGACCCCTGGGTGTCGGCGCATTACATGGCGGGCTTCGGCGTCGCCGCGGCGTCGCTCGACGAGATTCTCTCGCAATCGCAGGCGATCGTCGTGTTCGCCGCCGTCACCAGCGACAACCAGGGCTTTCTCGGCCGGCGCGAGTTCGAGCTGATCCGCCCCGGCTCGATCTTCCTGCTGATGAGCCGCGCCGGCGTGGTCGATTTCCCCGAGTTTCTGCGCCAGATCGAGCAGGGGCGGTTCCGCGCCGCGACGGATGTGTTCCCGGTCGAGCCGGCGCCGCGCGACGAGCCGGCGCGCCGGGTCGAGGGGCTGGTGCTGTCGCCGCATCGCGCCGGGGCGATGGTGGATTCGCTGTACGAGATCGGCCGCCAGACGGTCGCCGACGCCGAGTTGATCCTCAAGGGCCTGCCGCCGATGTCGTGCCGGCGCGCGCAACGCGAGACCGTCTCGCGCTCGCGCTCCAAGCCGATCGAGCGAACTTGAGGCGGGAGGCGCGCGCCTTGCATCGGCCGCCGGCGCGTTCCGGAGCCCCGCATGCCTGAAACCTTCGTGCTGACGTCGCTGCTGGCGATGTTCCTCGCCGTGGCGCTGCTGTCGGTGCTGGCGCGGCGGCTGCACGCGAGCACGCCGGTGGTGATGCTGATCGCCGGCGTCGGGCTGGCGCTGCTGCCGGGCGTGCCGGCGATCACGCTCGATCCCGACCTGACGCTGCTCGCGCTGCTGCCGCCGCTGCTCTATTATTCCGGCGTCGGCATGAGCTGGCGCGGCTTCCGCTCCAACCTGCGGCCGATCCTGTCGCTCGCCATCGGCTGCGTGCTGTTCACCGCGAGCGCGGTGGCGGCGGTGGCGCATTACGCGCTGGGGCTGACCTGGGCGACCGGCTTCGTGCTCGGCGCGATCGTGTCGCCGCCCGATTCGGTGGCGCCGGCGTCGCTGCGCCGCCGCTTCAAGCTGCCGCGCCGGCTGCTCACCATCCTCGAAGGGGAGAGCCTGGCCAATGACGCGACGGCGCTGGTGGCGTTCAGCCTCGCGGTGCGCGCGGTCGAGACCAACCAGTTCTCGGCGCTCGACGCGCTGGCGCGCTTCCTCGTGATCCTCGTCGGCGAGATCGCGTTCGGCGCGGCGCTCGGCTGGTTGGTGCTGAAGCTGCGCAACGCGGTCAACGATTCGCGCGCGGAAATCCTGATCGCGCTGGCGACGCCCTATCTCGCCTTCTGGCCGCCGCATGAACTGGGCGGCTCGGGCGTCATCGCCTGCGTCACGGTCGGCCTCTACGTCTCGTGGAACGGCCGCAATTTCATCCGCCCGGCGACGCGGTTGCAGGGTTTCTTCATCTGGGATCTGGTGAGTTGGTGCGTCGAGGCGCTGACCTTCCTCATCTGCGGCCTGCAAACGCGCGAGATCGTCGCCAAGCTCGACAGCGGCGGCTGGCCGACGCTGATCGAGGCCGGCGTCGTCGTCAGCGTCGTCGTCATCGTCGTGCGTTTCCTTTGGGTGTTCCC
>JAGWRL010000294.1 GCA_028876585.1 Pseudomonadota bacterium
GGTCAACCGGCTGCCGAAGACGCGCTCGGGCAAGATTTTGCGCGGCACGATGAAGAAGATCGCCGATCAGGAGGCCTGGACGGCGCCGGCGACGATCGAGGACATGGGCGTGCTGGAGGAGATCAAGGCGGCGATCGCGGCCAGGGGGTTGTAGGCGCGGGGCGGCGGCGCCGTCTCGCCGCCGCCTCAGGCCGCCTGCCGGGGCGAAATCGCGGCGAGCTTGTCGGCCAGCCGCTCGGCCTCGATCTCCAGATCGTATTGCGTCTGCATGTTCATGAACCAGCGGGAATCAACGTCGAAATAACGCCCGAGACGCAGCGCCAACGCGGCGGTGACGCCCTGCTCGCCCCGGCAGATTCCGTTGATGCGGCTGCGGGGCACGCCAATCGCCTTCGCCAGCGCATAGACCGAGAGGCCCATCGGCTCCAAAAATTCCGTCTTCAACACTTCGCCGGGATGCGGCAGTTCGATTTCGCGCGCCATGGGGACAGCCTCAATGATAGTCGACAAGCTCGACGTCATGCGCCTCGCCGTCCCGCCAAACGAAGCACAGCCGCCATTGGTCGTTGACACGGATGGAATGCTGGCCGGCGCGGTCGCCGGATAGCGCCTCCAGCCGATTGCCCGGCGGAACGCGCAGATCCTCCAGCCGGGTGACGGTATCGAGCATGAACAGCTTCATCACCGCGCGCCTCGCGACGTCGCCCGGCAACCCCTTGGGCGCCTCGCCGCGCTGAAGCGCGCGCGTGCGCTTGTCGCGAAAGCTGCGGATCACAAGAAAAGCGTACTATAAACTAGTACGCCCGTCAAGGCCGCGCCCCTCAATCCAGATAATCCTCCGGCCTGGTCTCGTCGGGCGCCTTCGAGCGCATCACTAGCGACAGCAGCGTCGCGATGGCGATGTTGAGCAGCACCGAGGTCAGGCCGTTATAGGCGGCGAAGCCCAGGTGGCTGTCGAGCGGGCCGAGGAACGGCGCGTCCCAGGCCAGCTTGTGCACCGGCACCCAGTTGATCGAGCCATCGGCTTGCGGCGCGTAGGAGAGCGCTCCGCCGACGACGATGCCGACCGCCCAGCCGATGAACAGCGCCCAGCCGCTAAACCAGCGGGTGAACAGGCCGAAGATCAGCGCGGGGAAGATTTGAATCATCGCCACGCCGCCGAGCAGTTGCAGGTCGAGCGCGTATTTCGTCGGCACGAAGAAGATCACCAGCAGCGCGCCGATCTTGACGATCAGCGACACCAGCTTGGCGACCACCGATTCCTCGGCCGGCGTCATGCCGGGATGGATGAACGGCTTCCATACGTTGCGGGTGAAGGTGTTGGCGGCGCCGATCGACATCACCGCCGCCGGCACCAGCGCGCCCAGCGCGATCGCCGAGAAGCAGAAGCCGGCGAACCAGTCGGGAAACGCCCACAGCACCAGTTGCGGCACCGCGTCGGTCGGCGAATTGACCTTCACCCCCGCCGCGATCGCCATCATGCCGAGCAGCGCGATCAGCCCGAGCACGAAGGAATAGGCCGGCAGCGTCATGGTGTTGAAGCGGATCGCGCGGCCGGAGGAAGCGGCGAGCGTGCCGGTCAAGGCGTGCGGATACATGAACAGCGCCATCGCCGAGCCGATGGCGAGCGTGATGTAGGGGCCGACCTGCGACTGCGCCAGCGTCAGGCCGGCGGCGGGAACCTTGCCGGCCGCGACCTTGGCGGCGTAGACGTCGGCGGCGGTCGAGAAGATTTTGCCCCAGCCGCCGAGCTCGTAAGGGATCACGATCACGGCGGCGATGACGAACACATAGATCATCGCATCCTTGACGAAGGCGATCAGCGCCGGCGCCCGCAATCCGCTGCGGTAAGTGTAAAGCGCCAGGATGACGAAGGCGATGGTGATCGGCGCATGGGCGTAGATCCCGACGCCCGAGAAGCCAAGCGCGCCGATGACCTTCTCCAGCCCGACCAGTTGCAGCGCGATATAGGGCATGGTGGCGACGAGGCCGGTCAGCGCCACCGCAAGCTCCAGCGGCCGGTTGCCGTAACGGCCGAGGATGAAATCGGCCGCGGTCATATAATGATGCTTGTGGGTGACCGCCCACAGCCGCGGCATCGTCAGATAGAGGAAGGGATAGATGATGATCGTATAGGGCACGGCGAAGAAGCCGAGCGCGCCGACGCCATAGACCAGCGCCGGCACGGCGATCACGGTATAGGCGGTGTAGAGGTCGCCGCCGAGCAGGAACCACGTCACCCACGGCCCGAACTGGCGCCCGCCCAGGCCCCATTCGCCGATCGAATCGAGGCTGGCGCGCTTCCAGTTGGCCGCGAGGAAGCCCATCACGGTGACCAGCGCGAAAAAGAACACGAATACGCTGGTCGCGACGACGTTGAGATGATCGAACATCGGCTCAGCTCCGGCGCATACGGTCGGCGGCGTAGAGGCCGAGCGCTGAGACGGGAACCAGCGCGAGCTGGAGCCAGTAGAACAGCGGCATGCCCAGAACCTGCGGATCGACCCTGTTGTACAGCGGCGCCCAAAGCGCGAGCAGGCTCGGAACGAACATCAACAGATATTTCATGGCCAACACGCGGCCGCCGCCGCGCCCTCCCTGCTGTCTCGATAACGAAAAGCGCAGGCGCGGTCGAGGGGTTGGCCATCCCGGCGCTGCGGAATCCGCGATCGGCGGCTGCGATTCGGATTTGCGCGGCGCCGCAACATATTAAGTGATGTTTACACGGCCTAAACGCCTTCGAATTGGCGGCAATTCATGCAAATGTCGTTTGCATGAACATTGCTTTGCGCTCCACTTACCATCACGGCAATCTCGGGCCCGCCTTGATTGCGGCGGCGCGTCAGTTGCTTGACGCGAGCGGCCCCGGCGCGGTCAGCCTGCGCGAGGCGGCGCGGCGCGTCGGCGTCTCCGCCACCGCAACCTATCGGCATTTCAACGACAAAGACCATTTGCTGGCGGCGGTCGCCGCCGAGGGCTACCGCGAATTCGCCGAGCGTCTGCGCGCCGCCGAGGCCGGCGCGGACGGGTTTTCCGGCGTGGGCGCGGCCTATATCGAATTCGCGCTGGAGCATCCGGGCCTGTTCCGCCTGATGTTCGGGCCGCTGCTGCGCGAGCGCGAGCAATATCCCGATCTCGGCGCGGCGGCCGACAGCGCGTTCGAAGCTTTGCTGCTGGGCGCGCAACGGTTCGTCAAAGGCCCCGACGACGACGCCGAATCGGTCGCCTATGCGGCGTGGTCGTTCGCGCATGGCTTGGCGCGGCTGGTGCTCGACGACGTGATTCCGCGCGAACGCGCGCTCAAAGTATGCAGCGCGTTCCTGTTCGGCCGCACGGCCTGAGCCGGCCGCTCAGGCGCGCAGCGTTCCCGCTTTCGCCGCCACATCCAGCTTCTTGACCGACGAACCCAGCACGTCGAGCACGCGCGCGACGATCGCTTCGGCGTCGAGCCCGGCCTGCGCGTAAAGCTTCTCCGGCTTGTCCTGATCCTGGTAGCGGTCGGGCAGCGTCAGGGTGCGCACCTTCAGGCCCTTGTCGAACCGTCCCGCCTCCGCCAGCAGCGTCAGCACATGCGCGCCGAAGCCGCCGACGGCGCCCTCTTCGAGCGTCAGCAGCACTTCATGCGTGTCGGCGAGCTTGAGGATCAGCTCGCGGTCGAGCGGCTTGGCGAAGCGCGCATCGGCGACGGTGATCGACAGGCCGCGCTCCTCAAGCTCCTCGGCCGCCTTCAGCGCCTCGGCGAGCCGCGTGCCGAGCGACAGCAGCGCGACGCGCGACCCTTGCCGCACCACCCGGCCCTTGCCGATCTCCAGCGCCACGCCATGCTCGGGCAATTCGATCCCTACCCCCTCGCCGCGCGGATAGCGCAGCGCGATCGGGCCGGAATCGTGGGCGGCGCAGGTCGCCACCATATGCTTGAGTTCGGCCTCGTCCGCCGCCGCCATCACCACCATGTTGGGCAGGCAGGCGAGATAGGCGATGTCGAACGCCCCCGCATGGGTCGCGCCGTCCGCGCCGACCAGGCCGGCGCGGTCGATGGCGAAGCGCACGGGAAGGTTCTGCAACGCGACATCATGCACGAGCTGGTCGTAGCCGCGTTGCAGGAAGGTCGAATAGATCGCGCAGAACGGCTTGTAGCCCTCGGTCGCCATGCCGGCGGCGAAGGTCACAGCGTGCTGCTCGGCGATGCCGACGTCGAAGGTGCGGTCGGGATAGGCCTTGCCGAACGTATCGAGTCCGGTGCCGGACGGCATCGCGGCGGTGATCGCGACGATCTTGGGATCGCGCGAGGCCTCGTCGACCAGCGCGTCGGCGAACACCTTGGTGTATTGCGGCGCATTGGCCTTGGGCTTGTCCTGCTTGCCGGTGACGACGTCGAACGCGTTGACGCCGTGATATTTGTCGTTGGCGGCCTCCGCCGGCCCATAGCCCTTGCCCTTGCGCGTGACGACATGGACCAGCACCGGGCCCTTCTGCTCCTTCACGTTGCGCAGGATCGGCAGCAGATGGTCGAGGTTGTGGCCGTCGATCGGGCCGACATAGTAGAAGCCGAGTTCCTCGAACAGCGTGCCGCCGCCGATGACGATGCCGCGGCCGTATTCCTCGGCCTGCTTGGCGCCCTTGTACATGAACTGCGGCAGGTGCTTGGCGAGTTGCTTGGCGTAATCGCGCAGCGAAAGCCAAGTGCGGCTGGAGGCGAGACGCGCCAGATAGGCCGACAGCGCCCCGACCGGCGGGGCGATCGACATGTTGTTGTCGTTGAGGATGACGATGAGGCGCGATCCCCGCGCGCCAGCGTTGTTCATCGCCTCATAGGCCATGCCCGCCGACATGGCGCCGTCGCCGATCACCGAAATCACATTGTTGTTGCGCCCGTCGAGATCGCGCGCCACCGCCATGCCGAGGCCGGCGGAGATCGAGGTGGAGGAATGTGCTGCGCCAAACGCATCGTACTGGCTCTCGGCCCGCTTGGTGAAACCAGAGAGGCCTCCGCCCTGACGCAGGGTGCGGATGCGGTCGCGCCGGCCCGTGAGGATCTTGTGCGGATAGGCCTGGTGACCAACGTCCCAGTTCAGGCGGTCGCGCGGCGTATCAAACACCCTGTGCAGCGCGACGGTCAGTTCCACGACACCGAGACCTGCTCCCAGATGTCCGCCCGTCACCGACACGGCATCGATCGTCTCCCGCCGCAGCTCGTCGACGAGCTGGCGCAGGTCCTTCTCGGGAAGCCGGCGCACATCATGCGGCGTCAACACCCGATCGAGGAGCGGTGTCTTGGAAGCGGTCTGTACACGAAACGCCGCCATCGAGTGCCCTCTCCACTTGCGCATTGCGAACCGCA
>JAGWRL010000295.1 GCA_028876585.1 Pseudomonadota bacterium
GCGAGCAAGGCGGCGCGGCGCGGCGCGCGCGGCAGGGCGAGGGGCAGGGGGGCGGCGACGTCGGACATGACGCAAAGTCTGCGCCCGAAGCTTTAAGAAACGCGAAAATCGCGGGCGTCAGGCGCCCGGACGCGCCGCCCGCTCCTCGCGCCACGCCTTGAACGAGAACAGCGCCAGCGCCGTCGCGATCAGCGCCAGCCCGGCGAAATAGAACGGGTTGAGGAAAAACGTCAGTTCCGGGATCGCCCACGACATCGGCAGCGAGATCAGCCCCGTCATCGCCGGCACCAGCAGGAAGAACATGGTGACGAAGCCGTTGTCATATCCCGTCACCGTCAGCGCCACCTGATACAAAACGCGGCCGATCGAGGCGGCGACGATGGTGCCGAGCATCATCAAGAGGATCGCCGGCGCCTGCGTGAAGACGAGCCCGCCGCGCTCGGCCAGTTGATAGGTCGTGAGCGGGATCAGCACCGTCGCCGGCGCCAGGAAATTGGCGCCGATCGCCGCCGCTTCGTCGTATGGGGAGAACCACTTGCCGATCAGCGTGCCGTTCAGCGCCGACAGGATCGGGATCGGAATCGCGAACACCCAGCTGCCTTTGAAGAAACTGTCGAGCAAGTCGCCGCCGGGTGCGCTCGCCAGCTGGCTCCACGCCACCGCCATCGCGCCGAAAAAGGCGGCGGCGAGACAGCCAAAGAACGTCGGAGCCGCCACCGGAATGCGCACGCCCATGACGACGCGCGCCACCAACGCCGCCCAGAACGGCGACAGGTTGAAGATCGCCGCGATAATGATGGGATGCGCGCCGTTGAGGCCGACCCGATACAGCAGCAGCCCCGTCAGCCCCAAAGCGAAGATGACGGCGAGCTTGCCGTACATCGACGGCGTCGCAAAGATGGCGGCGAAATCGCGCCGGGCCTGCGGCTTCAGGAGCAGCAGCGGGATCGAGATCAGCAGCGAGACCTGGGTGATGAGCACGAATTGTTCGCTGTCGAGCCGCCGGGCGGCGAGAAACGACAGCGGCTCCTGCGTCGCCAGCAGACACGCCGTGGAAATCGCCAGCAGCGCGCCGAGTCTGTGGTTGACGCCCTCCGCCATGCCGCCCTCGCGCTATAGGGTTTATAGCCGAGGCGAGGGGCGCGCGGCGGCGGCGCGCGCCGCAAATCGGCGTGATCAGGCGGCGTTGGGGGCGCGTTTGCGCCAGCGTCGCGCGCGTTCGACCCGCTTGGCCTCGATCTCGGCCTCCGAGGGGGCGTTGGGATCGAGCGAGGCCAGCGCGTTCATCACCCGCTCGGGCGGGAAGGTGACGGTCACTTGCGTGCCCTCGCGCACTTTCGAGGTCAGCTTGAACTCGCCGCCGTGCAGTTCGACCAGCCCGCGCACGATCGGCAACCCGAGCCCGGTGCCTTCCTCGGCGTTCTTCTGCGCCATCGAGCCGCGCCCGAACGACGACAGCACGACCGGGATTTCCGCTTCCGGTATGCCCGGCCCGGTGTCGCGGATGCACAGATACTGCCCCTGCGCCTCGCTGCGCGCCACCTTCAGCGTCACCCGGCCGCCCTGCGGCGTGAACTTGATCGCGTTGGAGAGGATGTTGAGCGTGATCTGACGTAAAGCGCGTTCGTCGGCCCACAGGCGCGGCAGCTCCTCGTCGATGTCCTCCACCACCTCGATGCTCTTGGTCTTGGCGCGCAAGGCCAACAGGTGCCGGCATTCCTCGACCACGCCGGCCAGCGACACCGCCTCCTCCTTCAAGTCATAGCGGCCCGCCTCGACGCGCGAGAGATCGAGGATCTCGTTGATCAGCATCAGGAGGTGCTGGCCGCTGGAATGGATGTCGGTGGAATATTCTTTGTAGGAGGGGCTCGCGTGCGGCCCGAACAGTTCCGCCTTCATCACCTCGGAGAAGCCGAGGATGGCGTTGAGCGGGGTGCGCAATTCGTGGCTCATGGTGGCGAGAAACCGCGATTTGGCGAGATTGGCGCCTTCCGCCCGCCGCCGCGCCTCGTCGGAATTGAGCTTGGCCTGCTCCAGTTCGGCGATCAGGGCGTCCTTCTCCTCCTGGAACGAGAACCCGGCCAGGGCGGAGCGCAACAGGCGGTTGGCGAGCACGATGAAATAGACCAGCACGCCGCCGCAAAGGGCTGCGAGCAGTGCGAAATCCATCGGCGCGCGGGCGCCGACCGACCACAGGATCGCGCCGACGATGGGCGCCAGTCCCGCCCCCACGGCGGCCGGAATCGCCGAGGCGGTCATCGCGATCATGCCGGCGATCAGGATCAGCAGCACCAAAGTGAAGCCGTGCGCGCTGGGGTCTTTGACGGAGAGCAGCAGCGCCACGCCGCAGGCCCAGGCGCAGCCTTCGAGAAACTGCGTCAGCACGAACAGGGCGCGATAGAGGCCCGCCTCGCTCTCGGGATTGGCGAGCCCGAGATATTTCGCGCCCAGGACATAACGCGCGCCGATCATCACGAGCGAGGCGGCGAGCCAGATTAGCGTCAGGATCGGCGGCGCCCAGGTTTGCGCGGCGGCGCCGACGCCGAGCGTCAGCAGCGCGGCGGCCGGCGCGCCGCTGCGCGCGCTCTCGGCGAACAGACGCACCATGCTGTCGAACGGCCCGGCGGCGTCGCCGGTGCTGCTGGTCAGCGCGTGGCGGACGTGCTTGAGCTTGATGTTCATCTTGCGGCGACGCGCAATGTCCTCGGGATCGCCCCGACGACCCCGCTCGATCATCTCCGCCGTCACTTCCGACATGGCCGCCCGAACACGCAACGCTTACCCCAGCGACAAATATGGGCCGCACACGTTAACGATGCGCTGACGCTAAGCGTCGATTTAGCGCTTTTGTCGGTGTAAGGTGTTAACGGGGGATGACAAAATGCGGTTGTATCACTCGGCGTCCGCGCCCAACCCGCGGCGCGTGCGGATGTTTCTGGCGGAGAAGGGGATCGAGATCCCGCTGGTGGCGCTCGATCTGGCCAGGCTGGAGCAGCGCGGCGACGCCTTTTCGGCGAAAAACCCGTTTCAGATCGTGCCAGCGCTCGAACTCGACGACGGCTCGGTGATCACCGAATCGATCGCCATCTGCCGCTATCTCGAAGATTTGCATCCCGAGCCGGCTTTGTTCGGGACCACGCCGCGCGAGCGGGCGGAGGTCGAGATGTGGCAGCGGCTGGCCGAGTTCCAGTTGCTTCTGCCGATCGCCATGACCTTCCGCCACACCCACCCCGCGATGCGCGAGATGGAGCCGTTGCAGATCGGCGATTGGGCCGAGGTCAACCGCGCCCGGGCGCTGACTTCGATGCGGCGGTTCGACACGGCGCTGGCGTCGCGCAATTACCTCGCCGGCGAGCGGTTCAGCGTCGCCGACATCACCGGCCTGATCGCGCTCGATTTCACCAAGCCGGCGCGGATCGCGATTCCCTCGGAGCTGACGCATCTCCACCGCTGGCGCGCCGAGATCGCCGCCCGGCCCAGCGCGCGGGCGTGATCGGGCGCGCGCAAGCCCTTGCCGGAAGCGGCTTTCCGGGGGCGTTCGCGGCGCTTTCCGACCCCGCCGCGCCGACGCGTTTTGCCCGCTGGACAAGCGCCGGCGCCCCCCCTATAAGCCGCGCCACCGACGCGTTTCGACGCGTCCGCCCAGGTAGCTCAGTTGGTAGAGCATGCGACTGAAAATCGCAGTGTCGGTGGTTCGATTCCGCCCCTGGGCACCATTTCACCTTTTATTAGTGGAGCATGCGGACGCATTGCTTCGTCCCTCCAGGGGGTAGATTCCGGGGTGCTTTGGCCTATCCCCAAAGGCGATGCCTCCCGATGTCCCTCCGCCACTTCGTCATCCAAGCCGCGAAGCCCCGCGAGAAGGCTTACAAGCTCGCGGACGGCGGCGGCCTCTCCCTTCTTGTGGGACGCCTAGTGCAAGCCGGGCGCCGTCTGGCGCGCAGTCGTCAGGCCACGCTTACGATCCCCCGTCATCCACCGTCCTTCGCGAGCGCCGAGAAACGCTTCGCGTTTTTCACGGCGAAGCGATTTATCCCCGCTAGGTCGCTGGCCTCCTTGTTGGCGCCGCGACCTCGCGATGACAATTCCCGTCGCCGCGCGCGCTAATGCAGGAAGAACGGGAAGTTGACCTTGTCGCCCGGCTTCAGGTGGATCGCCGCCGCCTGGCCGGCGTTCAGCTCCAATACGCCGGTGACGGGGCCGCCGGAGGGGATGATCGCCTCCGACAACGGCTTGGCGTTTTGCTCCACCCGAACCACCGTGCCGTCGATGTCGATGAACACCATGTCGAGCGGCAACAGCGTGTCCTTCATCCAGAAGGAGACGGGTTCGCGCGCGGGAAACTCGAACAGCATGCCGTGGTCGGGCGCCATTGTCTCGCGCAACATCAACCCGTGCTCGCGCGTCGCCGCGTCATTGGCGATTTCCACTTCGTAGTGATGCGCGCCGGTCGAAGTGACGACGTCGAGCCCCTCGACGGCGGCGGCGAGGCTGGAAGCGCCGAGCAGAGCCAGCAACGGCGCCGCGAACAGCGCCCGCTTCAATGCGCGACCTGGGTGCGCAGTCCTTCGAGCGGCCGCACTTCGACGGCGAGCAGGCCCTTCGGCCCCGGCCCGAACCGCGCCAGCATGGTGTCGCCGGGCTTGGGATCGATGAAGCCGTAACGGCGCAACGTCTCCATATGGACGAAAATATCCTCCGTCCCCTCGCCGCGCGTCAGGAAGCCGAAGCCGCGCGAGCGGTTGAACCATTTGACGATGACGATCTCGAAGCTGCCGACCTGCGCCGCCTGCGCGCGCGCCCGCATAGGCGCGTCGGCCGCCGTCGCCGAGGCTTCGCCCGGCGTCACCGACAGCACCTTGATGACTTGCAGGCCGCGGTCGCGCTTGTGCGCCTCGGCGACCACGCGGGCGCCTTCGGTCAGCGTCACGAAGCCGTCGCGCCGCAGCACGGTGACATGGATCAGCACGTCGCCGCCGCCGTCTTCGGGCACGATGAAGCCGTAGCCCTTGGTGACGTCGAACCATTTGACGCGGCCCGCGACCTCGACCAAAGCCGCGCTGCGTTCGCTTGCGGCGCCCAATTGAAAATCGAAGCCGGCTGGTTGCCCCTTTTCGGTGTCTTCGCTCAAAGCTCGGGCCCCCACGTCAAATCCGCACGCTTGAAAATTCTCGTGCGTCCGGTCGTCACGCCCGCTTCCCGCCAAGCTGGGCTGAGACGAGGCGAATCGACGCACGCGTGATTCTCGCAAACAACATAGCAAAATGGTTGGCGCCGAGTAGCGAAATTATGTCCGCTTGCGCGAAGATTGTGGATAGATCGCGCATCGGCCAAACAAAAGCCCGCCTCGGCGGCGCCGGGGCGGGCTGACAGGTCAAGTAAAGCCGATAAAGCCTTTACTCAGCGTCATCTTCCGGCTCGGGCGGCGGCGCCATGCCTTCCAGCCCGCGCAACAGGTCTTCCTCGGTCATGCGGTCGAATTGCGCCTCGGCGCCGGGATCGAGCGAGGCGGAGATCGGCGCGAGCGGCGGCGCGGCCTCGGCCTCCGGCTCGTCCACCTCGACCTGCTTTTGCAGCGAATGGATCAGATCTTCTTTGAGATCATTGGGATGCAGCTTGGAATCGGCGATTTCGCGCAGCGCGACGACCGGGTTCTTGTCGTTGTCGCGCGCGACGTGGATGTTCGAGCCCGACGAGATCGCGCGCGCGCGATGGCTCGCCATCAGCACGAGTTCGAAGCGGTTATCGACCTTGTCAATGCAATCTTCGACGGTGACGCGCGCCATGGCGGCTCCTCATGCGGCGAATTTCGGGTGGGTTAAACGCGGCCCTTACACGCAAGCGCGCGCGTTGGCAACATCGGCGGGGCTGGCGCGCTGTTCCCGCCGCAGCGCGGCGTGCTACAGCGCGGCGGCGCGATTGCGAGGACAATTCCCGTGCCGAAGACGACATTCGAGAAATTGATGTTCTCCTGCCGCTGGCTGCTGACGCCATTCTATGTCGCGCTGGTGGTGGCGCTGGCGGCGCTGCTCGTCAAAGTGGTGATGCGCGCCTATGGGCTGGCGATCAGCTTCCAGACCCTGAGTGAGGAGGACGTGATCCTGGGCGCGCTGGGGGTGGTCGATCTGACGCTGACCGCCTGTCTGGTCGTGCTGGTGGTGTTTTCGACCTATTCCAACTTCGTCGCCCGCATCGAGCCGGCCGAGCACACGGATTGGCCGAACTGGATGGTCGGCATCGACTATGGCGAACTGAAGCTGAAGCTGATCGCCTCGATCGTCGCCATCTCCTCGATCAAGCTGTTGGAAGCCTACATGAACCTCGACCACGAGACCGACCGCGTATTGATGTGGCAGGTGGGGATTTTCGGCGCCTTCGTCGGCGCGGCGCTGTTTCTGGGCATCGCCGAGGCGGTCGGCCACGCCTATGGCGGCAAGGGCGAATAGCGCGGTTAGACGCGCGGCCCGCGACGCGCTATTTGAAGCCTGCTCCCGCCGTACGTCATCGAAAGCGCCGCCGTGACCTTGCCCGCCGACCTTGCCCACCTCAAGCGCCTGTCGCAGCGCCTCGGCGCCGATCCGTTGCGGATACAGGGGCCGGGCGGCAACACCTCGATCAAGGAGCGCGACACGATGTGGATCAAGGCGTCGGGGACGGAACTCGCCGACGCCGAGCGGCGCGAGATTTTCGTCGCCGTCGATCTCGCCGCGATGCGGGCCGCGCTCGACGCCGACGATCCCAAAGCCGACCAGCCGGCCGAATTCGCCCGCACGCCGGGCGGCCTGCGGCCCTCGATCGAGACCAGCCTGCACGCGGTGTTTCCCCAGCGCGTGGTGCTGCACGCCCATTGCGTCGACACGATCGCGCTCGCCATCCGCGCCGACGCGCGCGCCCGGCTGGCCGAGCGGCTCGCCAGCCAGCGCCACGGCTTCGTGCGCTACGCCAAGCCCGGCGCGACGCTGGCGAAGGCGGTCGCCGTCAGCGGCGGCGTCGAGGCGGGCGTCGTCGTGCTCGGCAATCACGGGCTGATCGTGGCCGGCGACACGGTCGAAGCGGCGCAGGCGCTGTTCGAGCGCGTGACGGCGGCGGTCAAGGCGACGCCGGCGCCGTTCGCCGCCCCCGACATGGCCGAACTCGCGCGGCGCGGCGGCGAAGCTTACGCGCCCCCGCCTGCCGATCACCCGCTGCACGGCGTCGCGCTGTCGCCCTATCGCTGCCAGGCGGCGCTGCGCGGCAGCCTCTATCCCGACCATGTGATCTTCTGCGGCGTCGGCGCGACGGCGCTGGCCGGCGACGAGATCGCCGACGATCTCGTCGCCCGGCTTGGCGCGGCGGGGCTGACGGCGCCGCCGTTCCTGCTGGTCCCCGGCGTCGGCGCGCTGATCGCCCGCGCCGCCAGCGCCGGGGCGCTGGCGCTGTCGCGCTGCCTCGGCGACGTGCTGGCGCGCGTGCCCGAGGGGACGGAACTTATCTATCTGACACCGGCGCAGAACGCCGAACTGATCGACTGGGACGCCGAGAAATACCGGCGCGCGCTTAATGCAAACTGATCTCTGGCTCGGCCTCGATCTCGGCACTTCCGGCGCGCGCGCGTTGCTGATCGACGCGCGCGGCGAGGTGGTCGGCGGCGCCAAATCGGCGATGAGCGAGCACGGCCCCAACCCGCGCGACCCGCGCGCCTGGCTCGCCGCCGCGACGGCGGCCGTGCGCGGCGCGATGACGGGAATCGAGCCGCAGCGGGTGCGGGCGCTGAGCGTCGACGGCACCTCCGGCACCGTGCTGGCGGTCGACGCGCAGGGCCGCCCGCTCGGCGATGGGCTGATGTACAACGACGTCGCCGCGCCCGCCGGCGTGCTGGCGATCGCCGAATCCGCGCCCGACGTCAGCGCCGCGCATGGCGCCACCAGCGGCCTCGCCAAGGCGATGCAATTGCGCGCTTTGCACCCGACCCGCGTGCTGCATCA
>JAGWRL010000296.1 GCA_028876585.1 Pseudomonadota bacterium
CCGGGCTAGAACACCACGACGTTGCGCAGGGCGAGGCCGGCGCGGTGCGGCTGCGCGAGGCGGCGGCGTTCGATCTGCGGCTGTCGCCGTGGCCGTTCCGCGGCGAGGCGTTCGTGATCGAAGGCGAGGGCCGGCCGCTGCCGGCGGGCGGGCGCTTCGCCGACGAGGCGGAGATGCGGCGCTGGATTGCCTCGCCGCGGCGCGAGGCGTTTCAGACCCGCCTCGCGCCCGGCTGAGCGGCGCTCAGAACACCAGCACATTGCGCAGCGCCGCGCCGGCGCGCGAGGCGGCCATCGCCTCGTTGATCTGCTCGAAGGGAAAGCGCGCGGTGATCAGCTCGTCCAGCCGCAGCCGGCCGTGCGCGTAAAGCTCGACGATCTTGGGCACGTCGATGGGCAGCCGGGCCGAGCCCATTTTCGAGCCGAGGATGCGCTGGCCGTCGGCGGCGATCCAGCCGGGGTCGAAACGCGCGCTGACGCCCGAGGGCGGCATGCCGACCAGCACGGTCGCGCCGTTGCGGCGCATCAGCCCGATCGCCTGTTCCGCCGCGCCGGCGACGCCGACGGTGACGAACACGAAATCGGCCTTGCGGTCGTGCGTGTATTGCGCGACGCGGGCGGCGACGTCCTCGGTGCGGGCGTTGATCGTATGGGTGGCGCCGAACGCCTTGGCGGCCTCCAGCTTGGAATTGGCGACGTCGACGGCGACGATCGGCGAGGCGCCGGCGAGCCGCGCGCCCTGCACCGAATTGAGGCCGACGCCGCCGCAGCCGATCACCACGACGCTCTTGCCGGCGCCCACTTCCGCCGTGTTCACCACCGCGCCGAGCCCCGTCAGCACGCCGCAGGCGATCAGCGAGGCGACGTCGAGCGGCAAATCCTCGGGGATCGGCTCGACCTGGCTGTGATGCACCACGACATGTTCGGCGAAGGCGCCGATGCGCATGCCGTGGACGATGCTCTCGCCGCTCAGCGACCGGATCGGGCTTTCGTGGTCGAGCGGGAACACTTCCTCGCAGAACACCGGCGCGCCGCCCGAGCAGGAGGGGCAGAAGCCGCAGGAGCGGATCAGCGTCGCCACCACGGGATCGCCGACCTTGACGCGGGTGACGCCGGGGCCGACCGCATCGACGATGCCCGCCGCCTCATGGCCGTAGACGGCCGGCAGCGCGCCGCCCCACGCGCCCTCCCAATAGAAGATGTCGCTGTGGCAGATCGCGCAGGCCTTGATCTTGACCCGAATCTCGCCCTGGCCCGGCTCGGCGAGGTCGATTTCCTCGATCGACAGCGGTTGGCCGAAGGCGCGGCAGACGGCGGCGCGGGTTTTCATCTTGACGGGCTCCCGATTCGCGGATGCGAGGGACTGCAAAATTCACCCGACCCGCGCCACAAGCAAGGCCCGAACTTCGCCGGAATTTTGTCTGGCCCCATGCGCGAAGTCGCTACTCCGAATCGGCGCTTTCGCGCATAGTCCGCCCATGAAGTCTCTCACCCTCCTGCGCCAGGCCGTCGCCGACCCGCGTCTCGCGCTGATGCTGGCGCTCGGCTATTCCTCCGGCCTGCCGTTCCTGCTGATCTTCTCCACGCAAAGCGCGTGGCTGCGCGAGGCGGGGGTGTCGAAGGCCGAGATCGGGCTGATGAGCTATTGCGCGCTCGCCTTCTCGTTCAAATTCCTGTGGGCGCCGGTGATCGACCGGTTCGACCTGCCGGTGCTGGCGGCGTGGCTCGGGCGGCGGCGGGCGTGGATGCTGCTGGCGCAGATCGGCGTCGCGGCCGGGCTCATCGGCCTCGCCTTCGCCAATCCGAAACTGACGCTGGCGTGGAGCATCGGCTTCGCCGCGCTGACCGCGTTCGCGGCGGCGACGCAGGACGTGACGATCGACGGCTGGCGCATCGACGCCGCGCCGCCGGAGCGGCAGGGGATGATGACGGCGGTCTATAGTCTGGGCTACCGGCTGGCGATGATCTCAGCCGGCGCGGGCGCGTTCTATCTCGCCGATTTCGGCGGCTGGCGGCTCGCCTATCTCGTCATGGCGGGGCTGACCTTGGTCGGGATCGGCGCCTGCCTATCGTCGCCGCGGCTCGATCGCGCGGCCGGCGGCCCGGCGCCGACGTTCCAGTCCTCGTTCGTCGCGCCGATCGCCGATCTCGTGCGCCGTCACGCGCTGCTGATCGCGCCGATCCTGCTGTTAGTCGCACTGTACCGGCTGCCCGATTTCGTCTCCGGCGTGATGGCGAACCCGCTCTACATCGACCTCGGCTTCAGCAAGTCCGACATCGCCACCGTGTCGAAACTCTATGGCGTGTGGATCGGCATCGCCGGCGCCTTCGCCGGCGGCTGGCTGTCGGGCCGGATCGGGCTGATGCCGACGCTGCTGATCGGCGGCGTCGCGGCCTCGTCGTCGCACCTGTCGCTGGCGTTGCTGGCGGGCCATCCCGGCCGGCTCGATCTGTTGACGCTGGCGGTCAGCGTCGAGAGTTTCGCCGGCGGCTTCGCCGGGGCGGCGCTGATCGCCTATATGTCGTCGCTGGTGTCGCCGGCTTACGCGGCGACGCAATATGCGCTGCTGTCGTCGCTCTACGCGCTGCCGGGCAAATTCGTCGGCGGGCTGTCGGGCTTCATGGTCGAGACGATGGGCTATCCCCGCTTCTTCGCCACCACCGCGCTGATCGGGATTCCGGTGGCGCTGCTGTGCCTGCTGGTGTGGCGGCTGTCGTTCGCGCCGCGCCGCTCCGTGGTCACGTCAAGCTGAAACGCGATTAGTTTGACCGCGACCGGCACATTTACAGCCGGCGTCCGGGGACTTGCTCAAATAATCAGCGGGCAAGCCGCAGCCCGCGTCGGATCGTCGCATCCGGCTTGCTTGCGCCCGCCTGCTTCGTTTATCGCCCGGCCGATGAAGCAAGTGACGCACACCCGACTATCGACTAAGCTGCCGGCCTTCGTTGATCAAGATCAATGAGGCCGGCGCGGGAAGCGGGCAGTCGGTTTGTGTTTGTGCGAAGGAGGGGCAGATCGTGACGACATCCGTAGCCGCGAAGGCGGTAAGGCCAGGCGAGGTGGGGCTAGGCGTCGTCCTGGTCGCGGTCGCCTTCACCTGGATCTTCATTTTCTCGAAGGCCTATACGGCGGCCTACGCCTTCCACGCCGCGCTGTTCGTGATGGCGAGCCTGGCGGGCGTCGCGGGCATCGTGTGGCGCTATGACCGGCGCGAGGCCGAGACGCCGCTGACGATCGACGGCCGGCCGAACTACAATATGGGGCCGGTCAAGTTCTTCGCGCTGATAGCGTTGTTCTGGGGCCTCGCCGGCATGTCGGCCGGGCTCTATATCGCGCTCGAACTGGCGTTTCCCGCGCTCGACTTCGACACCGCCTTCATCAATTTCGGCCGCTTGCGGCCGCTGCACACCTCCGCCGTGATCTTCGCCTTCGGCGGCAACGTGCTGCTGGGGACGTCGTTCTATGTCGTGCAGCGCACCAGCCGCGCCCGGCTCGCCGGCGATCTCGCGCCCTGGTTCGTGGCGCTGGGCTATAATTTCTTCATCGTCATCGCCGCCACCGGCTATCTGCTCGGCATCACCCGCAGCCATGAATACGCCGAACCGGAATGGTATGCGATCGCGTTCCTGGTCATCGTGTGGGTGACCTATCTGCTCGTGTTCCTCGGCACGCTGGCGCGTCGGACGGAGCCGCACATCTACGTCGCCAACTGGTTCTACCTCGCCTTCATCGTCACCATCGCGGTGCTGGTGCTCGGCAACAACACCGAGGTTCCGGTCTCGATCTTCTCCTCCAAGTCCTATCCCGTCTGGTCGGGCGTGCAG
>JAGWRL010000004.1 GCA_028876585.1 Pseudomonadota bacterium
GACGGTGTGGCGGTAGCCGGGGAAAGCGCCGCGAAATTCGCCGTAGCTTGCAAAGCCCACCACCGCCCCGCCCCGCTCGGCGACGATGACGGGAAAGCCAGCGGCGCGGCGGGCGCGCAACCACGCCGCGCGCTCCTCCAGCGTGGTCGGCTCGTCGCGATAGATCGCGGTCGAGGTGGCGATCACATCGTTGTAGATGGCGAGCAGGCCGGGCAAATCGTCCTCACACGCCGGACGCGTTTCAACCACGCTCGCCTCGTCGCCGAGGTTCAGCGTCAGGAACAGGCTGTTGCGGTCGGGCCGGTAGCCGGTGAAGGCCGTGCAATCGCGGAAGCCGTGGCGACGGTAGAGCCGGCGCGCGGGGTGGAAGAAATCCCACGAACCCGTCTCCAGACTGAGGCGCTTCAGCCCCAACGCGCGGGCGTGCGCGACGAGATGGGCCAGCATCTCCGCCCCGGCGCCGGCCCCACGGCGTTCAGCGACGGTATGCATGGACTTGAGTTCGCCGCGCCCATCGCCGAGCCGCTTGACGGCGCCGATTCCGAGCAGCGCCTCGCCGTCCCAGGCGGCGAAGAAGTCGATTTCGGGCCGCGCGAGGCCGGCGAGGTCGAGCGCATGGGCGCTGTCGGGCGCCGTCTCGGCGCGGCATTGCGTCAGATGTGTCGCCAGCAGCGCGACGATGCGCGGGTCGCCCAGATCGCCGCGAATGATCCTCACGCGGCGTCCTCGCGGGCGCGCGCGATCGCCTGCGCGAGCACCTCCTCGCTCTGCGCGCCGGAGACGGCGTATTTCGAGGCGAAGATGAAGAACGGCACGCCCTGCACGCCGACGCGCCGCGCCGCCTCGATCTCCTCGCGCACCTCGTCCGCGCCTTCACCGCTGGCGAGCCGCGCCGCCACAGCTTCGCCGTCGAGGCCGCAGGCGGTCGCCGCTTCGATCAACACCGCGCGGTCGCCGATGTCGCGGCCGCCCTCGAAATAATCGGAGAACAGCCGCTCGACCAGCGCGTCGGCCGCGCCCGCCTCGGCCGCGAAGCGGATCAGCCGGTGCGCGTCGAGCGTGTTGGGCGAGCGGCGGATGCTGTCGAAATCGAACGCGACGCCGACCTCCGCGCCCAGCGCCCTCAGCCGCGCATGCGCTTGCGCCAGCCGATCCCCGTCGCCGAATTTGGCGCGCATATAGGCCTGACGGTCCAGCCCCTCGGGCGGGATCGTCGGGTCGAGTTGGTAGGGGCGCCAGCGCACCTCGACTTCGCCGGCCGCGCGCAACGCCCCCTCCAGCCGTTTCTTGCCGAGGTAGCACCACGGGCAAACCACGTCGCTGACGACGTCGATCACGATGGGCGGCATGGGCGGTCTCCGGGAAATGCGCTGATGATCATAGGGCGGGCCGCCGGCGCGTCAACGCGGCCGCCGCCACCACGCGTCGAGATCGACGCCGAACAGCGGCGTTCGCTCGGGATGGCCGAGGCGCGCGGAATAGGCGACCCATTGCGATTTCGCGTGATAGAACGGCACCAGGTAGAACCCTGACAGCAGCGCGCGGTCGAGCGCCCGCACCGCCGCGACATAGCCGGCCTCGCTGTCGGCGGCGAGCATGGCGGCGATCAGCGCGTCGAGCGCCGGCGAGCGGGCGCCGGCGACATTATAGGCGCCCTCCATGTCGGCGGCGGCCGCGCTCCAGCGCCCGCGTTGCTCCGCGCCGGGCGAGGCGGAAGCGGGGAAGCCGGCCGGCGCCATGTCGAAATCGAACCGCTGCCGGCGGCGCTGGAATTCGGTTTCGTCGACCAGGCGCACCTGCGCGGCGATTCCGATGCGGGCGAGCATGCGCGCATAGGCCAGCGCCAGCCGCTCCTCGGCGCGGGTCTTGACCAGGATTTCGAAGCTGAACGGCCGGCCGGCGGCGTCGCGCAGCTTGCCGCCTTTGAGCGCGTAGCCGGCGCTCGCGAGTTCGGCCAGCGCGTCCTGCGCGGCGGCGCGATCGCGTCCCGTGCCGTCGCAGACGCGCGGACGCCAGCGGCCGGCCAGAATATCGGCGCGCACCGCGTCGGGAAACGGCGCGAGCAGCGCCCGCTCGGCGGCGTCGGCGGGACGGCCGGCGCTGGAGAGCGCGCTGTCGCCGAAAAAACTGTCGTCGCGCACGAAGGCGCCGGCGAACAACGTCGCGTTGAGCCATTCGAAATCGAACATCGTCGACAAAGCCTCGCGCACCCGTACGTCGGCGAACATCGCGCGGCGGGTGTTGAAGGCGAAGCCGGTCATGCCCTTGGGCAGCCCGAGCGGGAACGGCTCGACCACGATCTCGCCGCGTCGCCGCGCCGGAAAATCATAGTCGCGCGCCCAGCGGACGGCGTCGCCCTCGAACCGCACGTCGTAAAGACCGGCCTGGAAGGCGGCGAACAGCGAGGCGTCGTCGCGGAAATAGTCGATGACGATCGAATCGAAGTTATACAGGCCGCGCGATGCGGGAAGGTCGCGGCCCCAATAGTTCGGATCGCGGCGATAGACGATGCGCCGGCCGGGATCGACGCTTTCGACGCGATACGGCCCCGAGCCCAGGGGAATGTCGAGCGTGGCGTCGTCGAAGCGCGCGACGTCGGTATGCGCCCGGCTCAGCACCGGCAGCAGCGCCAGAATCAGCGGCAGCTCGCGGTCGCCGGCGCCGGTCAGGTCGAAGCGGATCGTCAGCGGGTCCGGCGTCGAAACCGATTTGACGAGCGCGAAGGCGGCGCGCTGTGGCGGCCGGCCGTGCGTGCGCAGCAGTTCGAAGCTGAAGCGCACGTCAGCGGAAGTGATCGGCGAGCCGTCGGAGAAATGCGCGGCGGGGTTGAGACGAAAGGTCGCAAGCCCACGCGCGGCGTCGGTCTCGATCGACTGCGCGACGAGGCCGTAGAGCGTGAACGGCTCGTCGTGCGAGCGCGCCATCAGCGTCTCGAACACATGGCCCGACAGCCCTTCCGCGCTCGACAGGGCCTTCACGTTGAACGGATTGAGGCTGTCGAACGTGCCGAGATAGGCGAGTCGCAAGGCGCCGCCTTTCGGCGCGGCGGGGTCGACATAGGGGAAGGCGGCGAAATCGGCCGGCAGCGCCGGCGCGCCATGCATGGCGATGGCCGGCGCGGGCGGTTCGCCGGCGTGGGCGGGCGCGACGGCGAGCAGGCAGGCGAGGGCCGGCAACGCCCGTAAAAGCAGGCTCGTCATCGGCTATAAGACAATCTCATGTCGGCGAACTCCGCGCCGGAGATTACCCCGGCGGAACACGAAGCGAAAAAGATGTTGGATTGCCGCGCCGAATATGGAAAGAGGGCGCGCTTTCCGAGCGAGGACGGGCGCCCGAAGTTCGCGGCTCGGCGACATCGCGCCCGCGCTTGCATCGAAAACGAAAGGACGATGGATGAAGATCCGGCTTATGCGCTGCGGCGCCCTGGCCCTGGCGACCGTGTTTGGAGCCTCCCTCGCGCTCGCGCAGACGCCGAAAGCGCCGCCCGCCGGCGCCGCCGCCGCCGCGCCGCAACCCATCAAGCTCGACCTCATTCCCTTGCAGGCGCCATGGACCAAGGTCTGCCAGAAAGACCCCACCGGCGCCAAGGAATTCTGCCGCACGATCCGCGCCTTCGGCCAGTCGGCCGACCAGCCGCCGACGCTGGCGATGGCGATCGACGCGATGTCGGGCGACGAAAAGAAGATCGTGCGCATGCAATTGCCCGAGGGCCTGCTGCTGCGCCCCGGCTTCCGTCTGGTGATGGAAAAGTCGGAGCCGGTCGACGGCCGCTTTTCGATCTGCGCCGCCGGCTCGTGCTTCGCCGAGGCGGATATCAACAACGCCCAGTTCGGCGTGTTGAAGAAGGCGCAGATCGCCTCGATCGTGGTGCGCAACCAGGTCGGCGCGGAAGTGACCTTCAACATCCCGATGCACGATTTCGCCGCCGCGATCGACGGGCCGGCGGTCGACCCCAAGAAGATCGAAGAGCAAAACAAGGCGTTGCAGGATCAACTGGAGAAGAAGGCCAAGGAGCAGCGCGAGCAGATCGAGAAGCAGCAGCCGGCGCCCGCCCCCGCGGCGCCGGACGCCAAGGCCAAGCCGGCGCCCGACGCGAAGGCCAAGCCGGCGAAGTGATCGCGCGTTAATTCAAGTCACGCCCGGGCCAAGTCCCGGGCGTTTTCTTGTCGGGAATGATGCGGCGTTTGGCTGATGGGCGCGCGTTCAGGCATGGCGGCGCCGCTCGCCGTCCCCTCCCCCCTCGTGGGGGAGGGTCAGGGTGGGGGGGCTCGCCGCCGCCCCGCCGCGCGCCTCAATTGGCGCTGCTCACCTTGCGCTTGTAGAAGCCGCGATCGGCCGGCACGAACATCTCGTCGACCTGGGGATGATGCACCGGCGCGCCCGATTCGTCGGGCAGCAGGTTCTGCTCCGAGACATAGGCGACATATTGGGTCTGCTCGTTCTCGGCGTAGAGGTGATAGAACGGCTGGTCCTTCGACGGACGCACCTCGGCGGGAATCGCGCGATACCATTCCTCGGTGTTGGCGAAAATGGGATCGACGTCGTAAATCACGCCCCGAAACGGATAGAGGCGGTGCTTGACGACCTGTCCGATGGCGAATTTGGCTGAACGCGCGCGCATGATGATCCGCTGACCTAATCAGCGCCGGCCCGGCTGTCAATTTTTGTCGGCGCGACGCTGCGTCAGAAGCCGTAGACGGCGGCGTAATCGCGATTCCGCGCCGCCACCTGACGGGCGAGATCGACGATCACCTTGGCCTGTTTCCAGGTCGCGTCGTCCTGCATCTTGCCCTCGATCATCACCGCGCCGGAGCCGTCGGGCATGGCGGCGAGGATTTTCCGGGCGAAAGCGACCTCGCCCGGATCGGGCGAGAACACCCGCTTGGCGATGGCGATCTGGCTTGGATGCAGCGACCACGCGCCGGCGCAACCGAGCAGGAAGGCGTTGCGGAACTGCGCCTCGCAGGCCTCCGGATCGGAGAAATCGCCGAACGGGCCGTAGAACGCCTTCAGCCCATGCGCGGCGCAGGCGTCGACCATGCGGGCGATCGTGTAATGCCAGGGGTCCTGCTGCGCGCTGGCCCGGCCAGGACCGGCGCCGTCGGCGAGCACCCGATAATCGGGGTGGCCGCCGCCGACCCGCGTCGTCTTCATCGCCCGCGAGGCGGCCAGATCCGCCGGCCCCAGGCTCATGCCCTGCATGCGCGGCGAGGCGGCGGCGATGGCGGCGACATTGTTGACGCCCTGCGCCGTCTCCAGAATGGCGTGGATCAGGATCGGCTTGCGCGTCGCGTGCCGGGCCTCCAGCAGCGCCAGATATTGGTCGAGGAAGTGGATGTCCCATGGCCCCTCGATCTTGGGCGCCATCACCACGTCGAGCTTGTCGCCGACCTCGGCGACGATGCGGTCGAGATCGTCGAGGAGCCAGGGCGAATTGAGCGCGTTGACGCGCACCCACAGCCCGGTCGCGCCGAAATCGACCGATTTGGCCATGGCGATGAAGCCTTCGCGCGCGGCGGCCTTGGATTCGATCGGGATCGCGTCTTCGAGATTGCCGAGCACGACGTCGACCTGATGGACGAGTTCGCCGACCTTGGCGCGCACCTTTTCGTTATGCGGCGGCACGAAATGGATCATGCGTTCGAGCCTGGCCGGCAGATCGCGCAGCGGCGCGGGGGCGCCGATGGCGAGCGGCTCGAAAAATTTGCGCGGCGCTTTCATGGGCGAGGGTCTCCGGAAGTCGGCGCTTAAGCGGGCGGCGGCGGGCGGTCAATTCGACGGAGGAAGGAGCGGCGACAGAACCGGCCCGCTCCACGGACCGACGAGGTCGAAATCGAGATGCGCGCCCTCGGGCGTCGGCTGGCCGTCCGGCGCGCTTTGCCGCGCCGACACGCGCGCGCGCCAGACGCGGTCGATTAGGTCGACGCCGCCAGTCACGGCGAGCGAGAGGCCCGGCGCCTGGGTCGAGGCGTCGACGAAACGCGCCTCGCCATTGCTGATCTCGACCCGTCCATGCGCATTGCCGAACCGGGTGGCGCCGGCCGCCATGTCGCGCGCGACCTCGATCGGCTTGCGCTTTCCCTTGCGCAGCGCCTCCTCGAAGTTGAGCGTCCGCAGCGCGCCGTCGGCGATTTCGAGCGTGGCGTCGCCGTCGGCGCTGGCGACGATTTCCGCCGGAGAGCGGCCGTGGGCGCGCAGCGACAGTTTCACGCCGCCCTGGCCGGAAAAATTGCGCTCGCCGAACTCGGCCAGCAACGCGCCGAGATCGGCGTTCTCCAGCGCCAGCGACAAACCGCTGTCGCAGGCGCCCTGCTTGTCCGCCACGAAAAATTCGCCCGACAGCGCGCCGTGGGCGAGGCCGGCGTCGAGCAGCTTGACGCCGAACCGGCCATCGCGCAGCGACACGGCGGCCGCTGGATTGTCGATCGCATGGCCACGCCAGACCGCGCGCGTCGCCGAGACCCGCAGATCGAGGTCGAGCCAGCGGCTCGGCTCAGGCAGGACGGGCGCGGCCGACCAGGCGCCGGCATCGTCAAGCGCGGCGGGGGGCGGCCCGATCAGCGGCTCCAGATCGATCGCGTCGGCGGCGAGCGTTCCCGAGACGGCGAGCCTCGCCGGCGAGCGCACAAAATCGAGCGCGCCCTCGAAGGCCTGGCCGCCGAGCGTGAGGTTGACTTCGGCGAGCTTGAGCTGGCGCAGATCGGCGCTGACGCGCGCCTCCAGTTCGAGGCCCGCCGGCGCGTGCGGCGAGGGCGGCTCGCGGCCGAGCCAGCGCGCGAAACGGGCGATCGAGGGCGCCAGCGCCGACATCTGCCCGCGATAATAGGCGCCGTCGAGCCCGCCCGTCGGCGACCAATCGCCGGCGATGCGCAATTGCGTCAGCGGCGCATCGACCGCGACGCGCACCGGGCTCGTCTGGCCATGCGCGGCGGCGAGCGGCCGGTCGAGCTCCCAACTGGCGTCGAAGGCCTGTCCGCGCCAGCGTCCGGTCGCGGCGGCGCGCAGCCGCCCCTGCGCCGAGGGCCAGTCGAGCCAGCCATTGGCGACGGCGAAATGGGTTTTCCAGCCGTGCTGGCTGGCGCCGACCTCGACCGTCCCGCCCAGCATGAGGAAGCGGGTGAGCGGCGGCGCGGCCAGCGCGCGCAGCGGCGCCTGCGCGGCGTCGAGATCGACCCTGACGTCGGCGTCCTTCAATGTCAGACCGAGCGGCGACAGGCCGCCACCGAGCAGGCTGCTGAACCGCAGCGTCAGTTCCGCCGCGATCGCCTGGACGCCGAACGCGCCGTCGGCGGCGCGCCATTTCACGTCGGTGATGCGCAGGGTCGGCTGCGGCAGCAGCGTCAGGAACGCCTGGCTCGGCGCCTCCAGCCCGCCGAGCGCGGGAGCAAGATCGCGCCGGACCCGCTCCGGGTCGACGGGCCAGGATCGCAACCCCAGGGATAGGCCGAGCGCGGCGCCGAGTGCGACACTCGCCGCTAGTCCCCAATGACGCATCAAACGACCCTCGCCGCAGAAGCGATTCTCGCTCCCGCGGCAGGCGTTCTATAACGCGCATTCACCCGCAAAGATCAATCCTGGGCGCCGCGCCACACCAGCAGGCGGATCTTGTCGTCGCCGGCGGCCGCGCCCGCCAGCACCGGCGGCTGCGGCCCGGCCGCGGCCTTCGGCGCCGGCGAGCTTTGAGAAATCATCCAGTTCTGCAAGCTGGGATGGTTGGTCGCGAGGCTGACGCGCTCCATCGCCTGCAACGCGCCGCGCTGGCTCGACGGCAGCCGCGCCTGAGCGAGGCCGGTGAAATCGCGCGGCGTGTGGGCCGCCCCTTCCGCGCCGTTGAACACCATGAAGCCCGCCGGCGTCATCACGGCGTCGCCGTGGCGCAGCGTCGCGTCGCGCAACGGCGCGTAGGCGACGACGTCGCGATGGCACGAACAGGTGTTGTCGGTGGCGTTGCGGTAGCGCAGCGACACCGGCAGCGCGGCATAGCGCCGGCCCTTGGCCGAGATCGCGTCCTCGATCCGCTCGGAGCCGTTGCGATAGAACACCTCGGTCGGGGCGTCCGGGCACAGGCTGTTGCAGGCGGCGGTCTGCGCGCCGGAATCGCTGGCGGCGGCGCTGAGCGGAAAGAAGAAGCCGTCGCACAGGCGCACGCAGACGGGTCCCTGGGTCGAAACGCGGGAAAAGTCGGATTGATCGTCCAGCACCGTGATGCGGGCGCGCACGCGCCTGTCGCCGCCCTCCCCGTCGCCGAGCAAGACGCGCGAATCGGGACGGAACACGGAATAGGTCGCCTGCGGCGCCTTGGCGGGCGCGTTGAACGAAGTCGGATTGCCGGCCAGGAACGGCCCGCGCGCCGCCGCGCCGCTAGCGACGAAAGCGGCGACGCCGGCCGCCGACAGCGCCGCTCCGAGCAGGAACGCGGCCAACGCGCGGCGCGAGCGCGACGCCGCGCGCGATTCGAAATCCAAGTTTGCCGGCAAACCCGGCGCACGGCGCAAAGCCATGAGCACTCCCCCACACAAATCGATCCAGGGAGCGCCGGCCGCCATCCGCCATTCCTTAACGGTTCCTTAATGGGGAATGTCGCATTTGCGCAATGGAAATCTTACTGCTTGGTTATCGGCCGCCCCCGCGCTCAGGCGACGGCGGCGCGCTCGCCCTGACCGCTCAGCGCCCGCTCGATCGTCGCCGCGTACCAATCGACGAACTGGATCACGCCGCCCTCGTGGATGGGATTGTACGGCCCCGGCTCGAACGCCGGCGAACTGACGCCGAGTTGGTTCTCCTCGACGATGCAGCGATCCTGATCGTTGGTGGCGATCCACACCTTGGTCAGTTCCTCGACGGTGTAATCGACGCCCTCGACCGCCTCGGCGTTGACGAGCCAGCGCGTCGTCACCTGCGTCTGCTTCGGTCCGATCGGCAGCACGCGGAAAGAGACGGCGTGATCGCCGAGCACGTGGTTCCAGAGCGAGGGATAGTGGAAGGTCAGCAGCGAGCCGATCGCCGGCGTGGTCACGCGCGCCGACAGCGGCCGCGCCACCGCGTCCTTGCCCGTCATCGTGTAGCTCGTCGCGTCGCGCAGCAGCGGCATCCGCGTCATGCGGTACTGGCCGTCGCGCGAGATATTGAACCCGCTCGGCAGGCCGGCCGCCTCCAGCCGCGCCCAATGCGCCGCGATGACGGGATCATCGGCGGCGCCGTGGACCCCGGCCACCGTCGGCGATTCAGGAAAGCTGCGGCACAACTCCGGGTGGTTGGGCGAGCAATGGTAGCACTCGCGGTTGTTCTCCCAGACCAGCTTCCAGTTGCCGTTTTCGACGATCGTGCTCTCATGCGCGACCTTGGCGCCGCTGAGGTCGTGCGGCGCGAAATAGGGCGTCATCGCGGCGCGGAACGCTTCGAAATCGGGCGGGTTCGGGTTGAGGCAGATCCAGACGTAGCCGGCGGCGCTCTCGCAGGCCAACGGCTTGAGGCCGAGCGCCTGCGAATCGAACGGCTTGGCCATGTCGCGGGCGAACAGCAACCGGCCGTCGAGATCGTAAGACCAGTTGTGATAGGGGCAGACGAGCCGCACCGACGAGCCCTTGGCGGCCGAGCAGATGCGCGAGCCGCGATGGCGGCAGGAATTGTGGAAGGCGCGGATCGCCCCCGCGCGGTCGCGCACCACCAGCACGGGATAATCGCCCACCTGCAAAGTGAGGTAATCGCCGGGGCGCGACAATTCGCAATCATGGCCTACAAACAACCATTGTTTGTAAAACACCTGGTCGAGATCGCATTGATAGATCGCCGGGTCGGTGTAGAATTCACCCGGCAGGGTGTGGCCGGGCCGTCGGCTCTTCAGCGACAACAGGATTTCCGCCGCGCGCATCGCGTCCCCCAGGGGAATGGCGGGCAACGCGACCCGCCGGGTTGAAAGAGCGGCCCGCGCAGGCCGCCGCGGTCAGAATCATAGAAGCGTCGGCGCCGCGCGGCAATCGCCGCCGCCTCGCATAAAATCCGCTGGCCGGCCTATTTTCGGCATAGACGGAAAGGCGCCGCCTTTGCGCTGTCGCGACGGCCGGCGCCGGCTTAAGGTGGGCGCCGCCCCACGGAGCGTCCCCCATGGCCATCACCCGCCAAGTCATCACCGCCCTCAACCGCGACGGTTCCGACATGCTCGGCACCAAGAACATCGCCATCAAGATGATGGACGAGAGCATCGTCTCCGGCTCGCTGCTGACGGTGGAGAGCAACCATTTCTGCGTGCTGAAATCGCGCGGCGCCGTGCTCAACGTGTACGAGACCGGACAATATGCGCTGACCACGCCCGACAAGCCGCTGGTCGGCTCGATCGTGCAGGGTTTCTTCGGCGGCAGTTCGCCCTGGGTCTACGAGGTCATCTACATCAACCGCTCGAAGTTGCTGGTCAGCAATCGCGGCGTCGCCACCAGCGCCGAGATGGCGGAGGTGTCGTATCAGGTCGACTATTACATCCACGTCGACACGCGCGAGGCCGCGCTCGACCTGATCACCCACCTGCCGTTCAACGGCCAGACCATCGACACGCAGGAGATCGCCGATTACGCCGGCCCCGCCATCGAGCAGGCGATCAACCAGATCGTGCAGGTGACCAAGCTGGAGAACATCAACGCCCATATCGGCGAATTGCGCGAGGCGGTGAAGAACCATCTCGCCGATTTCCTGCGCGTCTATGGCGTGATGCTGAACGACCTCAAGGTGCTGGTGCTGCCGCGCGACGAGCGGATGCGCGAGCTAATCTCGTTGCAGGCGCTCGGGCTCACGCCGATCGAGGCGGTGCGCTATTATCTCGCGCTCAAGATGGCGGAGAAAGGGCTTGTTTCGGCGCCGAACGCGGCCGTCGGCGCGCCGTTCTCGATCGGCGGTCAACCGCCGGTCGGCTTCTACAACGTGACCGACGCGACGGGCCTCGACAAATGACGATCTATGACGACGTCGGCGAACTGGAGAAGATCGCCGTCAACCTGTTCTACGGCTGGGGCTATAATTTCTACCGGCTGGAAAACCAGTTGCGCGCCGACGACCTCACCGTGCGGTCGAAGGTCGGCTGGTTGCTCGGCCGCGCGCGCGAAGCCGCCAGCCGCGCCGAGAGCGATTGGCGGCGCGCCAACATCCCCATGCCGACGCGCGAGCAGCCGCGCCCCGACCCGGCTGCTCTGGAGGCTGCGGCGCGGCTGGAGCGGCTGGCGCGCGACATCGCCGCGCTGGAGGGGCAGATCCGCGCCCAGCCCGTTCCCGAGGCCGATCACATGACCAACCGCTATCGGTTGGAAGGCGAGACGCTGCACCGGCTGTTGCAATGCGATGTGGCGCTGGCCGGCCGCGCCGAAGCTTTGCGCGCCATGGTTGAGGAGGCGGATGGCGTCGGCCTGCTGGCGCGGGCGGGCGAGATCGAGACGGGCTGCAAGAGCATCGCCCGCAGCTTGCGGGATCGGCAGGCGATCTTGCAGGTGTGAGCCGCGCCTCACGCCACCGCGCTGGCCGCCGTCGCGCGCGGCCCCGGCGGCGTCTTGGGGATCGTCACCAGCACCACCGTGCCCTCGCCGAAGCGCGAGGAAATGTTGAGCGTGCCGCCGTGCAGCTCGGCGTAGGAGCGGGCGATGGCGAGGCCGAGGCCCGAGCCCTTCATGCCGTTCGCCATAGCCTTGCTGGCCTGCTCGAACGGCTTGCCGAGCCTTGCCAGATCGTGCTCGGCGATGCCCGGCCCGTCGTCCTCGACATAGAAATAGATATGGTCGCGGAAGCTCTGCGCGCCGATCGAGACGACGCCGCCGCGCTGCGCGAATTTGACCGCGTTGCGGGCGAGCGTCGTCAGCACGCGCGCCACCGCCGGCCGGTCGGCGTGCAGCGAGGACTCCGGCTCGACCTCGATCCGCACCGTGATTCCCTTGCCGTGCGCGACCTCGCTGACGTCGGCGACGGCGGCGTCAACCACCTCGAGCGCGGCGAATTTCTGATAGTTGAGCTGGATGCGGCCGGATTCGAGGTTCGACATCGCCAGCACGTCGTCGAACACCTTGAGCAGCGATTGGCCGCTGTCGAAGATATTGCCGGCGTAGTCGAGATATTTGCTCGCCATCGGCCCCACCGTCTGGCAGCGCATCATGTCGGAGAAACCGATGATGGCGTTGAGCGGCGTGCGCAACTCGTGCCCCATATTGGCGAGGAACTCCGCCTTGGCGCGGTTGGCGGTCTCGGCCTTCGCCTTCTCCTCGAGATAACCTTTCGCCAGCGCGGCCATCTGCTGCGCCTGCGCCTCCAGCGAACGGCGCGACTGGTTGAGTTGCGCCACCGTCTGCAACAGCAGGCGCTCGGAGCGTTGCAGCTCCTCCTCGTTCTGTTTGATGGCGGTGATGTCGGTGCCCACCGAGACATAGCCGCCGTCGCGGGTGCGGCGCTCGTTGACCTGAAGCCAGCGCCCGTCGGCGAGCCGCGCCTGATAGGTGCGCGAGCGGCCGTCGAGCGGCGTGATCTCGCCGAGAATGTCGATCGAGACGATCGGCGCCTGCCCCAGCCGCGCCAGTTCGGCGTAGGAGGCGCCGGCGCGCGTCAGATCGACCGGCAATTGGTGCAGATGCTGATATTTGGAGTTGCACAGCACCAGGCGATTGCTCGAATCCCACAATACGAAAGCTTCCGAGATCGCCTCGATGGCGTCGCGCAGGCGCTGGTCGGCGGTGGCCGAAATCTCCGCCTCGCGCATCCGCTCGGTGACGTCGACGGCGATACCGATCAGGCGGCGGCGTTTCGTCACCGGGTCCTCGACGATGTCGGCGCGCTGGTCCAACCAGATCCACTCGCCGTCGGCGCGGCGCACCCGGCATTGAAACTCGATCGGCCCGAGCGGCGCCGTGCGCGCGACCTCGGCGAACGTCGAAAGCGCGGGGTCTGCGGGATGCATGCAGCGCGCGATGTCGTCGAGCCGCAGCGCGGTCGTCTCGCGCGGCGCGCCCAGCAACTCGAACATCGAGGCCGACCAGGTGATCCGCTGCGCCGCGAGGTCCCAGCTCCACAGGCCGCAACGGCCGTGGCGCAGCGCCAGATCGAGATTGGCGCGCCGCCGCGCCGCGTCCTTCGCCTTCTCGCGCGCCTGTTGCGCGTCGAGCCAGAACGCGGTGGCGCAGCCGGCCAGGATCAGCACGGTCGCCGCCAGCAGCACCGCCAGCACGCGGGCGTTGTCGCGCCAGTCCGCCAACATTTGGTGTTCGCTGGCGATCAGCACGACCTGGCCCTTGCCGTCGGCCAGCGTGCGCAGCGCGGCGAAACTGCTGACGGCGTTGGGGGCTTTCACCGGCATCGCGCCGGACTTATCGCCAAACAACGGCAGCAGCGCGTCATCGCCGAGCGCCTCGGCCAGGGTGGCGGGCGCGGCGGCCAGCCGCGGCCAGGTGGCCAGCACCGCGCCGGAGGGGGCGATCAGCAGGGCGACGCCGAAATCGCCGGCTCCGTGCGCGGCCGCGTGCCCCAGCAGCGTTTGCGGATCGGACGCCGGCGCCTGCGCCAGGGCGAGGTCAAGCCGGCGGCCGAGTTCGTCGGCGCGCAGGTCGAGGACGCGGGCGGACATGTCGAGCGCGATCGCGCGCGAATGTTCGAGCCGCCAGCTCACCGACCCCGCCAGCACGATCAGGATCAGCGCGGCCGCGAACGGCCCCGCAAATCGCGTCGCGCGACGCGCGCTCGCCCGCAACGTCACGCGACGCCCGCGCGAGAGTGCGTTTTGGTGTGGAGCATCGAGCGCAAACGACTCCCCCGCAGCCGCGCTAACGCGCGTCATCCATGACCCCGCTCATGATGGTGATTTCGGCGCAACTCGCACGCAATACCGAATCAGCGCCATAAGAATCCTTGCCGGATTCTTTGTCCAGAAATTTGTGCGCGCGGATTGAAAATATCCGCGCCGTCACCTGCGACCGCCACCGCCTCTCCGACGGCGGTTCAGCCGCGATCCAGGCTGCGCGTCACAATGTCGCGCACGTCGGCGGAGAGCGCGGCGCGGGCGGCGATGCGCGCCAGCGCCGCCTCGGCCCTGGCGCGCCGGCCCGCCTCCAGCGAGCGCCAGGAGCGCAGCGCCGTCAGCAACCGCGCGGCGATCTGCGGATTGGAGCCGTCGAGATGCAGCACGATGTCGGCGAGGAACTCGTAACCGGCGCCGTCGGCGCGGTTGAACTGGGTCTGATTGGCGGTGAAGCCGCCAACCAGCGCGCGCGTGCGGTTGGGGTTGGCGAGCGAGAAGGCGTGATGGCGCATCAACGCCTGCACGCGGTCGAGCGTCGTGGTCTCGCCGATCTGCGCCTGCAACGCGAACCACTTGTCGAGGATCAGCGGTTCGGCGGCGTAGATCCGGCCGAAATTCTCGAACGCCTGCTCGCGCGCGGCGCCCGGCTGGATCGCCAAAGCGGCGAGCGCGCCGAATTTCTCGGTCATGTTCTCGGCCTGCGCATATTGCCGGGCGGCGAGATCGGCGCCCTCGACCGCGTCGCCGCAGACGACCATGGCGAGCGCGCCGTTGCGCAGGGCGCGCCGGCCGGCGCTGGCGGGATCGGGGCTGAACGGCCCCGGATTCTCCATCCCGGCGTGCAATTGCTTCAGCGCCGCAGCATGCGCGCGGCCAAGCTTGCCGCGCAGCGTTTCGCGCGCGGCGCGGATCGCGTCGGGATCGACGTCGCGGCCGATCTCGCGCGCGATGTCGGCTTCCCCCGGCAATTGCAGCGCGAGCGCGGCGAATGCGGGGTCAATCCCAGCGGCGAGCGCGTCGGCGACCACCGAGCCATAGGCGGCGACGAAGGCGGAATCGACCTGCGGCGCGCCGCCGTCGCGGATCGTCTGGACCGAACGCTTCAGCAGGTCGACCGCGAGCGTCTGCAATGATTGCCAGCGGTTGAACGGATCGCTGTCGCGCGACAGCAGCGCCAGATGGTCGGCCGGCGTCAGATCGTCCTCGACCGTCACCGGCGCGGAGAAGCCGCGCAACGCCGACAAAGCCGGCCGGCGCGCCACGTTGCGGAAGGTGACGACGCGGCTCGCGCTCTCCAGCGCGAACACGCCGCGCTCGAGTTCCAGCGGCGAAGCGTCGGCCGAGACGAGCGGCAGATCGCCGCGCTCCGCGTCAACCAGACCGAGCCGCACGGGAATTGTCGCCGGCAGCTTCTCCGGCTGGCCGGGCGTCGGCTCCAGCGACTGCGACAGTTCGACCCGGAATGTCTGCGCCGCCGCGTCGTGATGGGTGGCGACCTTCAGCCGCGGCGTGCCGGCCTGACTGTACCAGCGCTTGAACACCGTGAGATCGCGGCCGGAGACGTCGGCGAAGCAGGTGAGGAATTCCTCGATCGTCGCCGCCGTGCCGTCGCAGCGCTCGAAATAGAGGTCCATGCCTTTGCGGAACGCTTCGGCGCCGATCAGCGTCTTCAGCATCCGGATCACCTCGGCGCCCTTCTGATAGACGGTCGCGGTGTAGAAATTGTTGATCTCGTGATAGACCTCGGGCCGCACGTTATGCGCCAGCGGCCCGGCGTCCTCGGGGAATTGCGCCGCCTTCAGCGTGCGCACGTCGGCGATGCGCTTGACCGGCGCCGAGCGCTGGTCGGCGGTGAAATCCTGATCGCGGAAGACGGTCAGGCCCTCCTTCAGGCAGAGTTGGAACCAGTCGCGGCAGGTGATGCGGTTGCCGGTCCAGTTGTGGAAATACTCGTGCGCGATGACGCCCTCGATGCCCGCGTAATCGTCGTCGGTCGCAGTCTCGGGCGAGGCGAGCACGTATTTGTCGTTGAAGACGTTGAGACCCTTGTTCTCCATCGCTCCCATATTGAAGTCGGAGACGGCGACGACGTTGAACACGTCGAGATCGTATTCGCGGCCGTAAGTCCGCTCGTCCCACGCCATCGAGCGCTTCAGCGCGTCCATGGCGTAGGCCGCGCGCGTCTCCTTGCCAGGTTCGGTGTAGATTCCGAGTTCGACCCGCCGGCCGGACATCGTGACGAATTCGTCGCCAAGCCGGGAGAGGTCGCCGGCGACGAGGGCGAAGAGATAGCTCGGCTTGGGGAACGGATCGTTCCACGCCGCGAAATGCCGCCCGCCGGGAAGCTCGCCCGCGCCGGTCGGATTGCCGTTCGACAGAAGGATGGGATAGGCCGCCTTGTCCGCCTCGATCCGCGTCGTATAGACGGCGAGATTGTCCGGCCGGTCGAGGAAATAGGTGATGCGGCGGAAGCCCTCGGC
>JAGWRL010000297.1 GCA_028876585.1 Pseudomonadota bacterium
CGAGCGCGGCGGCGTCCCCGCCAGCCGCGCCAGCCGCCACAGCGCCGCCCGCGCCAGCCACAGCGGCGCCGGCGACCCGGCGGCGTCGGGGGCCGAGCATTCGGCGGCGAGATCGGCAAGCAGGCCGGTCATCCGCGCCGCCGTCTCCGGCTCGTGGCCTAGCGCGACCAGTCGCGGCGCGGCGAACAGATCGGCGAAGGTCGCCCCGGCGCCGCCCTCGCCTTCCAGCAGCGCGCGGGCGTCGAAGGTCAGCACGAACCCTTGCGTGCGCGGCGTGAAGGCGAAGCCATGCGCGAAACCGGGCGGGATCACCAGCGCCAGCGGCCCGCGCCCCTCCGCCGTCTCGGCGCCGAGGCTCGCCCGCACCGACCCCTCCGCCACCCACAGCACCTGATGCAAGCCGCGATGCAGATGCGAGGCGATGCGCCAGTCGTGGCGGGCGCTGCGCGCGGCGATGGTCTCGATGTGCAAGCTCGGCGGCGCGCCGCCGGGCGCGTCGCCATAGAGCGTGAAAGCGGGAATCTTGGGGCTGGACATGGCTCGACCGTGCGCCTACGCCGCTAGCAGTTTGGCCGAAAAGTGCAAGTTTGCTGCGGGCCGACGCTCTGGCCGGACGCGGGCCGGTTCGCTATCCTGACGCCAACGCCAAGGGAGGAGCCATGTTCACCTTCGACCCCTATTCCTCCGTCGTCGACGCCGACCCGTTCCCCTTCTACAAAACCCTGCGCGACGAATATCCCGCCTTCTGGAGCGATCAGGCGGGGATGTGGATACTCTCGCGCTACGACGACATCGTGCGCGCCGGCCAGGATTGGCAGACCTTTTCCTCGGCCAAGGGCAACATGATGACCGAACTGCCCGGCCGCGCCGGCGCGACGCTCGGCACCACCGACCCGCCGCGCCACGACCGGCTGCGCGGCCTGATCCAGAAAGCCTTCACCCGCCGCAACCTCGAAGGGCTCGGCCAGCCGATCCGCGAGATCGCGCGCGCGGCGGCGCAAAACCTGAGGGGCCGGCGCGAGTTCGACTATATCGGCGACTTCTCCTCCAAATTCACCGTGCGCGTGCTGTTCATGACGCTCGGCCTGCCGGTCGAGGACGAACAGACGGTGCGCGAAAAAGCGGTGCTGATGGTGCAGAACGATCCGGTCACCCGCGCCAAGGGGCCGGAGCATATAGCCGCCTTCGAATGGGTGCGCGACTACGCCACCAAGATCATCGAGATCCGCCGCAAGAACCCGGTCGACGACCTGATCTCGCATTTCACCCACGCCGAGATCGACGGCGACCGGCTCGATGACCGCGAAGTGCTGCTGACCACGACGACGCTGATCATGGCCGGCATCGAATCGCTGGGCGGCTTCATGAGCATGTTCGCGCTCAACCTCGCCGATTTCGCCGACGCGCGCCGCGCCTGCGTCGCCAACCCGGATGTGATCTCCGATGCGCTGGAGGAGAGCCTGCGCTTCAACACCTCGGCGCAGCGCTTCAAGCGCTGCCTGACGCGCGACATCGAATTGCACGGGCAGAGCCTCAAGGCCGGCGATTTCGTCTGTTGCGCCTATGGTTCGGGCAATCGCGACGAGCGCCAGTTCGCCAACCCCGACGTCTACGACATCGCCCGCAGGCCGAAGGGGCACCTAGGCTTCGGCGGCGGCGTGCATGCGTGCCTCGGCTCGGCGATCGCCAGAATCGCCATTCGCATCGCGGTCGAGGAGTTCCACGCCGTCGTGCCGGAATATCAGCGGGTCGAGGCGGACCTGCCGTGGATGCCGTCCTCGACCTTCCGCAGCCCGCTGAGACTGATGCTCGCCTTCAACTGAAGGCGCGCTCAGTCGGTGCCGTAGATCACCCTCGGCCCGTGGATCACCGGCTGATGGCCGATATAAATGATATGCGGACCGGGCGGCGGCCCGCCGACGGCCGCGGGCACGGGACAGGGCAGCGGCGGCACCACGACGACATCCGGCGCCGGCCTATCCGGCGCCGCTTCCGCCGACGGCTCGACGATGACGGGCAGCAGCCCGTCGCCGAGAAAGCCGGGACCGTGCGGGTGGCGATGATGTTGGCCGGGGCCGGGGCCGGGATGCGGGGCGCGCATGACGCCGCCGTGGCTGAAGGCATGCGCGGGGGCGGCGAGGACGAGGCAGCCGAACACGAGGACCGACGCTTTCACGCGCGTTCTCCTTCAAAACGAGGCGGCCTCCTCGCGAGCAAGGTTAGCAAAGGGTTAAGGCGTCGCCAAGCCGCTTGCGCCAAAATGGTGAATGGAGCTTGCGCTTGTGACCCGACGCGCCGGCGGCCTATAAGCCAGACATGCCGACCGTCGACGTCAAACCCAGCAGCAATCGCAAGCCCGGCGCGAAGCCGGAAGCCGTCAACGAGCCGTTCAAGCGCGCCTTGAGCGCCTGCGCGCGGGCGATGTCGCGCCACCCCGAATTGGAGGTCGTGTTCTCCGCCGACAAGCCCGGCCTCGTCAGCGGGCCGGAGGGCGCGAAGGCGCGGCTGCCGGAGCCGCCGCGCAAGCCCAACCCGCGCGAAGCGGCGGTGCTGCGCGGCCTGGCGGATGCGATGTCGCTGCGGCTCGCCTGCCACAGCGAGGCGGTGCATCGCCGCCACGCGCCGCAGAACGCGCCCGCCCGCGCCCTGTTCGACGCGGTCGAGCAGGCGCGCGTCGAGGCGATCGGCGCGCGGCGGATGGAGGGGGTGGCGGCCAACCTGACCGCGATGCTCGACGACCGCTATCACAAGAGCCCGGCGGCCGACGCGCGCGACCGCGACGAGGCGCCGATGGAGGATGCCGTCGCGATGCTGGTGCGTGAGCGGCTGACCGGGCTGGCGCCGCCGCCCGGCGCGCAGCGCATCGTCGAATTGTGGCGGCAGGCGATCGAGGCCAAGGCCGGCGCCGAACTCGACAAATTGTCGGGCGCGATCGAGGACCAGCGCGCCTTCGCCAAGGGTGTGCACAAGCTGCTCGCCTCGCTCGATCTCGCCAGCGATTCGGACGCCGAGGCGGAGGAGAGCGAGGAAGACAAGGACGAGGACAACGCGCCCGAACCGCCCGACGATTCCGACGGCGAGGGCGAGGACTCCGAATCCAAGGAATCGATGGAGATTGAATCGCTTCAGGATTCGGCCGACGATCTCGAAGAGGGCGCGATGGAGGCGGCCGACGCGCCTTCGGCCGAATTCCCCGAGGAGAGCGACGCGGGCGAATCGGAGGAAGCCTCCGAGAACCGCCCCGCCCCCTCCGGCGCGCAGGATCGGCGCGGGCCGGACTACAAGGCCTTCACCACCAAATACGACGAGACGGTCGAGGCCCCGGATCTGTGCGAGCCGGAGGAATTGCAGCGGCTGCGCGACTATCTCGACAAGCAGCTCGCCAATCTGTCGAGCGTGGTGGCGCGGCTCGCCAACCGGCTGCAACGGCGGCTGATGGCGCAGCAGAACCGTTCGTGGGAATTCGACCTCGAAGAAGGCATGCTCGACACCGCGCGGCTGCCGCGCATCGTCATCGACGCGCAGCAGCCGCTGTCGTTCAAGCAAGAGAAGGACATGGAGTTCCGCGACACGGTGGTGACGCTGCTGATCGACAATTCCGGCTCGATGCGCGGCCGCCCGATCACGGTCGCCGCCTCCTGCGGCGACATTCTCGCGCGCACGCTGGAGCGTTGCGGCGTGAAGGTGGAGATCCTCGGCTTCACCACGCGGGCGTGGAAGGGCGGGCAATCGCGCGAAGCGTGGTTGCAGGCCGGCAAGCCCGCCAACCCCGGACGACTCAACGACCTGCGCCATATCGTCTACAAATCCGCCGACGCGCCGTGGCGGCGGGCGCGCAAGAACCTCGGGCTGATGATGCGCGAGGGGCTGTTGAAGGAGAACATCGACGGCGAGGCGCTCGATTGGGCGCATCAACGTTTGCTCGGCCGCACCGAGCAGCGCAAGATCCTGATGATGATCTCCGACGGCGCGCCGGTCGACGATTCCACCCTCTCCGTCAACTCCGGCAATTATCTGGAGCGCCATCTGCGTTACGTGATCGAGGAGATCGAGACCCGCTCGCCGGTGGAGCTGATCGCCATCGGCATCGGCCACGACGTCACCCGCTACTATCGCCGCGCGGTGACGATCGTCGACGCCGAGGAACTGGGCGGGGCGATGACGGAAAAGCTGGCGGAGCTGTTCGAGGAGGCGCCGGCGCCCAAGCGCGGCCGTCCGACGCGGCCGAGGCGGGCGGCCTGAGCCTTGCCTTAGCGGAAGCGCGTATTGACTTCGGACTATATTTGTTCTAGCTTCGTTCATGACTGGAACGGAGCGGAAGCCATGGTTCTGGAGCAGGGCGGTCTATGCGAGGACGGCGGCGCCTATCTGGCGCAGGAGGATCTGATCCTGCGTAAGTACCGGCATTGGCGCGGTCGCTCCGGGCGCTCCTATGTGTTCAGCGTCTATGCGCCGGCGGAGTGCCCGCCTTACGAGGACGCGGTGCTGATGGTGACGGCGCGGCGCAGCGGGCGGGTTCTGGCCTGCCTCGATCTCGGGCCGTTCCCGGAATCGCGGCTGATGCGGCTGCGCCGGCGCTTCGTCGAGGCGCTCGGCGAGGTCGAGTTCCAAATTCACGTCCTGGCCGAGCGCGCCGGCGACCGGGTCGCGCTTATCGACGATCTGACGCCGCTGGCGGCGTGAGCGGCGCCTCGCGCCGGCGCAGCGCTTCGGCGACGCGCTCGACCAGCGCATCGCAGATGCCGAGCCCGGCGAGATTGCTCCAGGTGTTGAGCGCATATTCGCAATTCGGCCCGGCGACGCCGGCGGCGCCGGCGATGGTCTCCACCAGCGCGTCGAAATCGGCCATCGCGACATATTGCTCGTGCGCGGGGTTGGCGACATAGGCGTAAGCGTCGTGGCGGGCGCCGTCGCGGGTCTCGATCGCCACCAGCCGCTCGTCGTAGACATTGGTGATGAGTTCGCGCTCGCGCAGGTATTGCATGGTCTCGGCGTGCAACTCACCGGCGACGCAATAGGCGACGCCCTCGCAGACGCCGCCCGTCTCCAGGCCAAGCACGAGGCCCGGCGCCTGTGGCGTGCCGCGATAGACTTGCGAGCGGATGCAATAGGCGCGGCGGAAGCCGGCCAGCCGCGCCGGCTCGCGCGATTTATAGGGAAAGCCCGGATTCCAGATCAGCGAGCCATAGGCGAAGACCCAGAAATCCGCCCGGACCCGCGCCGAGCCTGCGTGCGGGGGGCGGGAGATCGTCACGACGTCGGCGTCCTCCAACAGCATGGATCGTCCTTCGCAGCCTGATCCCGTAGAGACGGGAATGAATGAAAAAACCCCCGAAATGGCAAATTTTTGGTTAGCAAGTTTCCGGCCAGCCGCTCTTAAGCGCCATCTTCCTGCGTGCGGCGGCCGAAATCCGGCGCCGGCGTCTCCTGGCCCTGCTCGACGATGGCGCGCCGGATCGCGCGGGTGCGGGTGAACAGGTCGAACAGCCCCTGCCCGTCGCCGCGCCGGATCATCCGTTGCAGCGCAGTCAGATCCTCGCTGAAGCGGCCGAGCATCTCCAGCACCGCCTCGCGATTGTGCAGGAACACGTCGCGCCACATCGTCGGATCGGAGGCCGCCAGCCGCGTCGAATCGCGAAAGCCGCCGGCGGAGAACTTGATCACCTCCGAGCGCAGCGAATCCTCCAGATCCGCCGCCGTGCCGACGATGTTGTAGGCGATGAGATGCGGCACGTGGCTGGTGATGGCGAGCACGAGGTCGTGGTGCTCGGGCGTCATGATCTCGACATTGGCGCCGAGCGCGGTCCATAGAGCGCGCACTTGCTCGACGGCGCCCGGATCGGCCTCCGGCGGCGGGGTGAGGATGCACCAGCGGTTCTTGAACAGCGTCGCGAAGCCCGCGTCCGGCCCCGATTGTTCGGTGCCGGCGACGGGATGGGCCGGCACCAGATGCACGCCCGCGGGCAGACGCGGGCCGACGTCGGCGACGACGGAGGCCTTCACCGAGCCGACGTCGGAGACGATCGCGCCCGCTTTCAGCGCCGGCGCGATCGCTTTGGCGATCTCGGCGTTGGCGCCGACCGGCGCGCACAGGATGACGAGATCGGCCTCGCTCACCGCCGCCGCGATCGAGGGCGCGTAAGTCTGGCCAAGGCCGAGCGCCTCGGCGCGCGTCAGCGCCGCCGCGTCGCAATCGTGCAGCACGACGCGCGCCGCCGCGCCGGTTTTCTCCAGCGCGCGGGCGATCGAGGAGCCGATGAGGCCGACGCCGATGAGGGCGACCGTCCCGATCAGCGGCTCGGGCAAGCGGGGCAGCGGCATCGCGTCACACCGCCAGAAAGCGCTTAAGCGCCGCGACGACGCCGGTGTTGGCCTCCTCCTCGCCGACGGTGAGGCGCAGGCAATCGGGCAGGCCGTAGCCGTCCATGCCGCGCAGGATGAAGCCGGCGAGCGTGAGCGCCGCATCGGCGCGCCGCGCCTCGCCGGCGTCGCGGAAGCGGATCAGCACGAAATTGCCGGCGCTCGGCGGGACTTCGAGGCCGAGTGCGCCGATCTCGCGCCGGAGCCACGGCAGCCAGCGCGCGTTGTGGGCGACCGCGGCGGCGAGATGGCCGGGGTCGCCAAGCGCGGCGACGCCGGCGGCCTGCGCCGGCGCGTTGACGTTGAACGGCCCGCGGATGCGGTTCAGCGCCTCGATCGCGAATTCGCGGCCATAGGCCCAGCCGAGCCGCGCCCCCGCGAGCCCGTAGGCCTTGGAGAAAGTGCGCGTCATGACGACGTTCTCGAACGAATCGACCAGTTCGACGCCGGGCTCGTAAGCCGCATCCTCGACATATTCGGCGTAGGCCGCGTCGATGACGAACAGCGCATCCGGCGGCAGGCCGGCGTGCAGGCGCTTCAACTCGCCGCGCGGCAACATCGAGCCGGTCGGGTTGTTGGGATTGGCGAGGAAGACGAGCTTCGTCCTGTCGCTGACGCGGGCGAGGAGCGCGTCGACATCCGCGCAGTAATGGCGCTCGGGCGCGGCGATCGGCGTCGCCCCGGCGGCGCGGATGGCGATCGGGTAGGAGAGAAACCCGTATTGGCTATAAAGCCCGTCGTCGCCGGGCTTGAGGAAGGCGTGGGCGAAGAGGCCGAGGAGCTCGTCCGAGCCGTCGCCGCAGATGAGCCGGGCGGGGTCGAGCCCGTGCCGCTCGCCGATGGCGCGCCGCAGCGCCTCCGCCGATCCGTCGGGATAGAACGCCAGCGCGGCGGCGGCGTCGCGCAACGCCTGCGCCGCCTTCGGCGATGGCCCGAGCGGCGATTCGTTGGAGGAGAGCTTGTAGGTCTTGGCCGCTCCGGCCGGCGCGCTCTTGCCGGGGACGTAAGTTGTGATCGCCATCAGTTCGGCGCGCGGCTCGGGGCGGGAGGCGTGTTGCGACATAGATCTCTCGAAAGCGGCGCGACGGAACCTGGCTTTTCGCGAAACCGCAGGCGAATGACAAGGGCGGGTTGGCGCGATTTTGGCGGCGGGCGGCGGGCCTACGCCGGTTTCGCCGAGAGCGCCGGCTTCAAAGGCCTCGCGCCGACCAGGATCGCGTCGGCGATCGGCGCCGGTTCGCCGCCGCCCCGCTCATCGGAGCGTCGCGCCCTCCTGCCGCCCGATGTCGTTGAGCCGGGCGGCGAGGGTCAACCTGTCGAGGCTCGCCAACGGCAGCGCCGCGAAGGCGGAAATGCGGTTGCGCAGATAGCGGAACGCGGCGGCGAAGGCGCGTTGCTTTTCGATCTCGGACCCCGCGACGGCGGCGGGGTCTCCGATGCCCCAATGCGCCGTCATCGGCTGGCCCGGCCATGCCGGGCAGGCCTCGCCCGCCGCGCTGTCGCAGACGGTGAACACGAAATCCATCCGCGGCGCGCCGGGCGCGGCGAATTCGTCCCAGCTTTTGGAGCGAAAGCCGTCGGTTGGATATTCGTAGGCGGCGAGCGTTGCGACCGCGAACGGGTTGACCGCGCCTTTCGGATGGCTGCCCGCCGAAAAGGCGCGGAAGCGCCCGGCGCCGTCCTTGCGCAATATGCCCTCGGCGAGGATCGAGCGCGCTGTATTACCGGTGCACAAGAACAGGACGTTGAACACGCGCTCAGCCATGAACGGTCGCCTTCGGGGAGCAGGGGGGAAGCAGATCGGCGATCGGCGGCGCGCAGATATCCGCCCGCCCGCCGCAGCAATCCTTGATCAGGAACGTCACGACGACGCTCGCCGGCGACGAGGCCGCAGCGCGACAGCGCGCTCAGATGCGGACATGGTGTTTCGCGGAACCGCCAAAAGGCGCGCCAACTCACCCGCCGCGACGCCCTCGGGCGCGCGGCGCACCTGCAGCCGGAAGCACTCGAGCCGCGTCGGTTGCGCCAAAGCCGCGAGCGCGGCGATTGCGTCCGATATTTCCATATATCCAAAGTCGCAGATTCATATGACAGCCGCGCGACGCGGCGGGCAGGGCGGGGCGCCGTTGCGACATCCGCCGGTTGTAACAACCGCGCAGTTTTCTTGTCAGCCCGTTAGGCACATGAAATGCGCCAAAGCGGCTCTGTTTATCGCCCCATCTCGAACCGCGGCGCGTGGCTTCCGACCTCGCGCGCGCGCACGTCGCGGGCGCCGGCGTCCTTCAGCGCCTTCGTCATTGCGTCGGCCGGCAGATCGCCCGCCCGCGCCACCAGCACCGAGAATCCGGCGCCGTGCGCCGCGTCGCCAATCGTCTCGCCGCCCGCCGCCCGCAGCGCGCTGGCGAAATCCGGCCGCCAGCGGTCGAGCCACAAAGCCTCCAGCACCACTTCGCGCGCGCCGCCGTCGTTGAGCGGCTTGGAGATCACATAGACCGGCAGGCCGGCCGGATGGTCCGGCCGCTCGACGAAGGGCAGCCGCGCGATCACCTTCGGCGCGTCGGGATCGGCGAGCCGCATCCACCACGCCCCCGCCGCCGCGCCGCCGTCGAGCGCGAACATGCCGAGATCGCCGCTGCTCTCAGCCACCGCCCCAATCACGCCGGCCGCGCCGAAATGCTGGCGGCACGGCACGGTGAAGCCGAAATGGAAACGCTCGGAATCCCTTATCGCCGCTTCGCCGCGCGAGACGTCGATATGCACGGCGTAGGGCGCCTGGACATAAGTGAAGGTCGAGATGATGATGCGCCAGATGCCTTCGACGGTGTCCACCGGCAGGCGCCCCGAATGGCGCTCGACGATGGCGCGCAGCATCGCGGCCTCGCGCGCCGGCCGGAACGCCGAGCCGCCGCCTTGTCCGCGCTTGATCTCGATCAGCCGCTCGATCACCTCCGACCGCTCGATCAGCAGTCGGTGCATCTGCGCATCGATGCGGTCGATCTCGCGGCGGATGTCGTCGAGCGTCACGTGTTCATCGACTCGAAGAAGTTGGCGTTGGTCTTGGTGTCGCGCAGCTTGCCGAGCAGGAACTCGATCGCGTCGACCGTGCCCATCGGGTTCAGGATGCGGCGCAGGATGTACATCTTCTTGAGGATGTCGGCCGGCACCAAGAGCTCTTCCTTGCGCGTGCCCGAGCGCGTGATGTCGATCGACGGGAATACGCGCTTGTCCGAGACCTTGCGGTCGAGGATGATCTCGGAATTGCCGGTGCCCTTGAATTCCTCGAAGATCACCTCGTCCATCTTCGAGCCGGTGTCGATCAGCGCGGTCGCGATGATGGTCAGCGAGCCGCCTTCCTCGATGTTGCGCGCGGCACCGAAGAAGCGCTTCGGCCG
>JAGWRL010000030.1 GCA_028876585.1 Pseudomonadota bacterium
ATAGGCGGTCTCGTCGAGAGTGAACAAGATGATCGTGAGATCGGCGTGATTGCCGAAGCGGTCCAGCAACGGCTTGAGCGCGTGGACATAGTCGGTGGCGGTGGGGATATCGGCGCCCTTGTCGCGCCCGAAGGTGCGGGCGAGCCAGGGATTGTGATCGCGGAAGGAGCCGGGGTGTATCTGCAAGACGAGGCCGTCCTCGACGCTCATCGCCGCCATTTCGGTCAGCATCTGCGCGCGGAACGCTTCGGCGTCGGCGGCCGTGGCGCGGCCATCCTTGACCCGCAGATAGAGCGCGGCGGCTTCGGCGGCGGACAAATCCGCCGTGCGCGCGGTAGGGTGGCCATGGTCGGTTGACGTGCAGCCCATTGTCTTGAAGAACGCGCGGCGGCGGCGCAGCGCCTCCAGATAACCTGGATAGGTCGAGACGTCCGCATCGGCGATGCGGCCCAGCGCGGCAAGATTGTCCACGAAGCCTGGAAACGCCGGATCGACGACGCAATCCGGGCGGAACGCCGTCAGCACGCGCCCTTTCCAGCCGTCGGCCTTCATCTTTGCGTGCGAGGCGAGCGGGTCGAGCGGGCTATCGGTCGTCGTCAGGGTCTCGATGTTGAAGCGCTCGAACAAAGCGCGCGGACGGAATTCCGGTTGCGCCAGGCGCTCGGCGATGTGATCGTAGGCGCGCTCGGCGTTATCAGCGCTCAAGCGTTCGCGAAAATCGAACACTTCGGTGAACGCGTGCGTCAACCAGAGCCACGACGGCGTGCCCCGGAACAGATGAAAATTCTCGGCGAAGCGGCGCCAGATTTTTCGTGGGTCGGCCTCGCTCGCGCCGCCGTCGAGGCGCGGCACGCCCATCGCCTGCGGCGGCACACCCTGACTGTAGAGCATCCTTTGCACGTAATGGTCGGGGACGATGAACAATTGCGCGGGATCGGCAAACGCTTCGTTCTGAGCAAACCAGCGGGGATCGCAATGGCCGTGTGGGCTGACGATGGGCAGGCCCGCGACCCCGGCATAAAGCTCTCGCGCGATCGCGCGCGTCGTCGGATCGGCGGGAAACAGCCGGTCGGGGTGGAGCGAGTATGGCGCAGCTTTCATGTCGAAATCCCCGCGGAGAGCGCTGGACAATCGGACAAGTTGGCATAGCGGTCAAATGGTCAGGCCAATATGGAACGATCATCCGGGGCTGCGGGAGGGCGGGAGGGCGGGAGGGCGGAAGTTGGCCGCGCTCGCGCCCATCCTCAAGACGAAACTCAACCTCTCCACCCGGCAATCTTCCCATGTCGTCTCGGCGCTCCAGATCGTCGATTCGTTCTCGCAGCCCATCGCGGGCTTCCTGAGGGACCTCGTGGGGCCGAGGTTTGGTTACGCCGTCGTCTGGGGCGGCGTCGAAGTCCAGTTGCTGATTGGCGCCTAACCCTATTTCAATCCAAACATGATCAGACGAAGTCCGACTATCGAACGGTGCGAGACGCTGATCGTAGTTGCGTCAATTAAACTCCGCTGCCGGTTTTTTGGCGCAATCCGAGGTCGCCACGCCGGACATGACCATCGGCACGGCGGTCGAACAATTAACGGAATTCATATTCGCCGGTGTCGATCTGTAGGTGAGTGGCGCCTTCGACGCGACGGGACGTCAGCCCGTCCTCCTAAATCCCCGCGCTCTCACTTCCATGTTTGCGGAGCCAATGTCAGTTGTCATCATGAACGAGCGATCAGGTTGAAGTCGAAAGTGCGGAGTGCGTGAGCTCCGCGACTGTCGGCTGTTGACGCATAGCCGACCTCGTTCTTTGCGTAGCGCCGATCGTCGCCAGCTTCGACACGGAGTGTGGCAATCCGGATCGGGGAAGGAGACGCCCTCGCGATTGCATTGCGCCCAACGCGTCGGACTTCTAATTCGTCCTTCATCCCCTCGCTGGCAACGACGCGCTTCTCCCCATTCCAATCGTTGCCGCGAGGCCGCGACCTTGCGTAGTATGTCGAGGCGTCGTGGGCGATGGCGCGGATGCGATCGGCATAGATCTCGCCCTGTCGGTTGTTGTCAGCCGCCGCGACGAGATAAGCCTTACGATGGGCCGGGCGCAAATAGGCGCTTCCGCGGCCGGCGACCGCCCGCCGCCAGTGCTGATATAAGCCGTGGCGGCGCTTCCCGCTTCGACTGCGGCGAGACTCATGGCGTCGATCGCCGCCTCGCGCGGCGACAACGAGCGCGCGGAAACCAGGACGCTGTGCGACAACGCGCTGAAGGTCGCGCTCGAACGAGAAGCCTGCGGCGGCGATGGGCGCATGCGCGGCTGTTTTGACGACGGGACGCCGCTTGGCGCGGCGCGAAGCGAGGAGCGCCGCATCGACTTGATCGCGCTGTCCTGGGAGGTCCTGTCCAAAGGGGCGACGTCAGGGCGAGCCCTGCGGGCGATGGCGACAAGGCGGCAGAGTTGTTCGCGATGCTCAACCCATCAATCATTCACGGACACGCGCCGAAGCGCGCCAGCACAAGGTGGAGCCCTATGTGGCGGCGGCGGACGTTTACTCCATGGAACCTCATGTGGGACGTGGCGGTTGGACATGGCGTACGGGCTCGGCGGGCTGGCTGCGGCGCGCGGGCGTCGAGAGGCTGCATGGCCTGAAGCTTCGCGGGGCCAAGATCCCTGCCTTCCCAAAGCGTGGGAAGGGTTCGAGGTGACCGTGAGGCAACGTTCATCCCGATATCGCATCACCATCGAAAATTTCGGCGGCGTGAGCCGGGGGGCGTGAGCTTTCGAATGCGGCTGCCGCGCTCGCTCGCCGCGGCGCATGGCCAGGCGCCGTGCGCGAGTTGTTCTTCGCCGACGCCGCGCGCTCTCAGAACCCAAAACAGGATGAAGTCATGGCCTCCGCCGTGTCCGCGCTGTCGCGGTTTCATCTTTGTCCATGGAAATCTCTTTTGGCGCTACGCGGCGGCGAACGGCCAAGACGTCGAATTCGCTTATGAGAGTGCGTTGCTTCGCGCTGTGTTTGGCGTACGCGTGGCCGCGATGCTGACTCGGAAATTACTCAATTTGGCGCTCGAAGCCGGTTCATTGTCGCGGCGGCGGCGTGTTGACTTTCGCTAGATCCGCGCGTCGATCGCTTCACGCTTCGGGCCGCGAATCGCCCGCTGAATCGCCACGACGATATCGGGGCCGCGAAACGGCTTTTGGATGAGCACGGCGCCGGGCCCCAACGAAAGGTTCCGGAGCGCGTCGCCGGTTACGAAGACATGGGGAACGAAACCGTGCCTGAGAATTTCCGTGACCGCCAATACGCCGCTTTCATCGCCCAACCCGACATCGACGATCATCAGATCGGGACGATGTCGCGCCGCGGCGGCGACGGCGTTGACCGCGTCGACTTCCACCGCGCAGACGAAATGGCCGAGTTCCTCGAGCAATTCCGCCAGTAGCGGCCCGATCGTCACGTCGTCCTCAACGACCAAGATTCGTAGCGGTTTCATCGCTTCACCTCGCCGCCGGCGTCTTGGGCGCGCTCGCGGTCGCGAGTTTCATTTCGGCGCGGCGTGAGATTCGACGAACCAAAGGTGACGATCGACGCCCCGGGAAATCTCCGTAAAGAGATCGGCGGTGTCGGCGTCGCCCATGCCAGCGGCTTGACCGATCGCCACGCGGGTGGATTGGCCGAAGGCGGCGAGCGCCGAGGCGACGGCGAACACATGCGCCTTCTCGTCGGCGATGGTCAGCGAATACGGCGCAAGAAAGGAATTCGCAGCCGCGACTTGGACAGTGCCCTCGGCGACCGCGCCCAGGCCCGCCGCGCGTTCGGCGAGCTGATCGGAATAGTCGTCGGCGTCGGTCGCGACTTTGTCGAACAGCTCGTGGATCGCGATGAAATTGGGTCCGCGAACGTTCCAGTGCGCTTGTTTGAGCTGACCGTGAAGGTCGATCGCCGCCGCGAGGTGCTTGTTGAGAAGCACGGACGCCTGGGCGCGGATGTTTTCTGAAAGCGTATTATGGGTCGTTCGCATGACGGGCCTTTGGGCATGAGCCTGGACGCACCGACGAAGCTCGACGTTCAGCTTGTCGGACGGGTATTGTCCGAACAAAATGAAGTCGGCGGACCGCCATGACGAGACTCGGAAAATACTTAGATCGCCATGGTCGACGGCCCCCGGCGAGCGCTCCGAGGACCAGACCCGCGACGATTGAGAGCCCCAGGCTCTGGGTGAGCATCGCCTCGATTTGCGCGAGCGGCAAAACGGAAGTGTTTTCGACCGACGCCTGACGTGGTTTGGCCGCCGCGGCCCGCGCCCAAGCGAAGGTCGACAGACCCATCGCCGCCACGAGCCCCGCCTCGACGCCGAAAGCCCAGGCGGCGCCAGTGAAAGGCGCGATCGCGACCCCGATCGCGGTGAGTGCGAGCATGATCGTCGCGGCGGCGCACATAAGCGCGAGGATCTCAAGCAAGGCGCCGCGAAGAAGGGAGCCCGAGGACGGCGCCGGGCGGACCGGAGTTCCCCACTTCGCCAAGGTCAGCGCGAGAGGTAGCCACCGCTCCAACGCCGGATTCTCGCTCACCGAAGCAACGCGCGGGCGCCGACAAAGCCGATCCCGATCGCGATCGAAAATGCGAGCAAGGGTCGCTCCTCGACCCAGGCCCCCATCGCCCGCGCGGATTTTCGGCCGCTGTCGGCGACGCCGTGGGAAAGGTCGCGAACGCCGCCGCCGAGCTGATTGCCCGCGCCACGCGCGGCGTCGCGGGCGCCCTCCTCCAGATGGGCGATCAACGCGCCGACATCGGTGCGCAGGGCCGCGAGGTCATCGCAAACCGAGGCGAACTCGGCGCTATCGTTGCTCGATGCGTTCATGATGGAAATCCCCAGAGGACCGACGCCCATTGGATGCGAAATCTCAAAGCGCATCGTGGCGAATTCCTCGAGGGCCGCCTAGGCTCGGAATCTACTTAGCGAGCTCGATTTAGCCGAGGCGCGGGGTCGTGTCGCCTTTCGGTTATTTGATCGTCGTCACCGGGAAAACGTGCTAAGTTGCACACAATGGTAGTATAGACATCGTCTCTTCGAGAAAAGCAGCTGAATGCCCCCTAGCGACTCGCACCCTTCCAAAGCGGAGGCGACGCGGTGGATTCGCGGTCCTCTTTCCGCGACCGATCACCAGGATTTCCCCGTCGTCGCAATCGGCGCCTCGGCCGGCGGTCTGGAAGCTTGCAAAAAACTATTGGATGCGCTTCCCACGCCCACGGGCATGGCGTTCATCGTTGTACAGCATCTCGATCCCGGTCACGACAGCCTGCTCGTCGATCTGTTGGCCGCTCATACGAAGATGAAGGTCACGCAGGCCGAGGACCTGGAGCCGATCGAGCGCGAGCGGGTCTACGTCATTCCGCCCGCCGTCTATCTTTCGGTCGACGACAAGGGCGTGTTGCGCCTGTCGACGCCGGCGGAGCGGCATGGCGCGCGGTTGCCCTTCGACTTCCTCCTCAACGCATTGGCCGGTCGATTTGGCCCGCGCGCGGTCGCGGTGATCATGTCGGGCACGGGCGCCGATGGCAGCGTGGGCCTGCGGGCCATTAAAGCCAAAGGTGGGCTGGTTATCGCTCAGGATATCGCCGAGGCCGACTACGACGGCATGCCCCGCTCCGCAATCGGCACGGGCGCGGTGGATCTCGTCGCCCCGGCGGTCGGGATCGCGCGCGCGCTTGTCGAACGTGAAAGCGGCGAAACGCCCAAGTCGAGTTCACGCAAATCCGCGTCGTCCGGCACGGTCGCCGATCGCTTGCCCGCGATCATCGCCTTGCTGCGCACGAAGACCGCGCATGACTTCACCCTCTACAAACACGGAACGCTGGAGCGTCGCGTTGAGCGTCGAATGGCGATGGCCGCGATCCCGACGGCCGACGCCTATTTCGCGCTGCTTCGACGCGACAGCCGGGAGCTCGATGAATTGTCGCGCGATCTCCTGATCAACGTTACCGGCTTCTTTCGCGACCCGGCCGTGTTCGACTATCTCGCGGCCAGCGTCATTCCCGATCTCGTGCGCGATCACGCGCCGGATCGGCCCTTGCGAATCTGGGTCGCCGGTTGCAGTTCCGGGGAGGAGACCTATTCGCTCGCTATGTTGTTCCGTGAGCGGATCATGGCCTCGCGGCCCGAGATCAAATTGCAGATCTTCGCCAGCGACGTCGATTCCGAAGCGGTGGCCGCGGCGCGCGAGGGGCTCTATCCGCCATCAATCGAAGACAGCGTCTCGGCCGAACGGCTGGCCCGCAATTTCAGCCGGGAGGATCGCGCCTATCGCGTTTCCCCGGAATTGCGGGCCAATGTCGTCTTCACCGTTCAGGACGTGCTCGCCGATCCGCCTTTCGCCCGCCTCGATTTCATCTCCTGCCGCAATTTGCTGATCTATTTGTTGCCTGAAGCGCAAGCCAAGGCGCTCACGATCTTTCACTTCGCCTTGCGTGAGGGCGGGCTGCTGCTGGTCGGCGCCGCCGAGACCGTCGGGGTCGCCAACGGTCAGTTCGCCGTGGTCTCGAAACCGCAACGCCTATATCGCCGGATCGGCGGGAATCGCCCGGGCGAATTCGCCTTCCTACCCAAGGTCGGCGAGGGTCCGCGCATGCGCGCGCGCCCCGGGCCGGCCTCCGCTCCCTCCCGGCAATCGGCGCTCGCCGAACTCTGCAGGAAGCTGGTCGTGGACGCCTATGGTCCGGCGGCGGTGCTGATCAATTCCAAACTCGAATGCCTGTATTTTCAGGGGGCCACCGACACCTACCTCAAGGTCGCGTCGGGGCGGCCCTCGATGGATCTGATCGGCAAGGCGCGGGACGGCGTTCGCACGAAATTGCGATCGGCGATCGCGGGGGCGCAACAGAGCCACGCGCGCTTCGTCGTCACCGGCGGGCGTCTGGGCGAGGCGGCCTCCGAAAAGGGCTTCAGCATCGCCGTCGAGCCCGTGCTCCACGACCATGAACCGTTGTTGTTGGTGTGCTTCATCGAGACCGCGTCCCCGACGATCGTCGAAAGCGGCGGCGCGGCCCAAGCCGACGCGCCTCGCGTCGCCGAGCTCGAGAAGGACCTGCAATCGACGAAAATCGAACTCCAGACCGCCGTTCGCAATCTCGAGACCTCGAGCGAGGAGCAGATGGCGATCAACGAGGAGGCGCTTTCGGTCAACGAGGAATATCAATCGACCAACGAGGAACTGCTCGCCTCGAAGGAAGAGCTGCAGTCGCTCAATGAGGAGCTGACCGCTCTCAACAGCCAGTTGCAGGAAACGCTGGAACGACAGCGCACCACCGCCGACGACTTGCAGAACGTGCTTTACAGCACTGACGTCGCGACGATCTTCCTCGATACGCGTTTCAACATCCGCTTCTTCACGCCCGCGACCAAGGCGCTGTTCAATGTCATTCCCGGTGACGTCGGGCGCCCTCTGACCGACCTCAAGTCGCTGGCGATCGACGGCGACTTGCTGCCCGACGCCCGCACGGTGCTGGCGAGCCATGCGCCGATCGCGCGCGAAGTCGAGGGCCAGGCGGGCGTCTGGTTCATTCGCCGTATCTTGCCCTACCGCACCAGCGACAAGAAGACCGAAGGGGTCGTAATCACGTTCGAGGACGTCACGGAGAGGCGGAAAGCGGCCGAGGCGCTCTCGGCGGCCAAGCGGCAAGCCGAGTCCGCCAGTCTCGCCAAGTCGCGCTTCCTCGCCGCCGCCAGCCACGATCTTCGTCAACCTTTGCAAACCCTCGCACTGCTGCAAGGCCTGTTGGCGAAGAAGGTGGAGGGCGAGAAGGCGCAAAAACTCGTTGGTCGCATCGACGAAGCTCTCGGCGCGATGACCACGATGTTGAACACGTTGCTCGACATCAATCAGATCGAGGTGGGCGCCGTGAAGGCGGACCCGGTCGAGTTCCCCGTCAACGATCTGCTCGATATTCTCAGGAACGAATTGACCTGTCACGCGCAGGCCCTGGGACTCGTTCTCAAGGTCATGCCCTGCTCCCTGTCCGTCCGCAGCGACCCGCGGTTGCTGGAGCAGATGCTGCGCAATCTGCTCTCCAACGCGCTGAAATACACGCAGAGGGGTCGCGTGCTGGTGGGCTGCCGCCGCCGCCTCGGCCGTCTGCGCATCGAGGTCTGGGACACGGGGCTGGGGATCGCCTCATCGGAGCTCAAGGCGATTTTCGAGGAATATCATCAGGTCGGCAACGCCGCGCGGCAGCGCAGCCGGGGGCTGGGTCTGGGGCTGTCGATCGTCAAGAGCCTCGGCGATTTGCTCGGTCACCCCGTTCGCGTTCGTTCGCTGCCGGGCAAGGGGTCCGTATTTTCGATCGAAGTCGACCAGACCGCGACGGGAGCGCCGGCGGCGCCTCCAGACGTCGACGTCGAGGCCAACTCAACCAAGGCGCGCCGCCACTCGGGATCCATCCTCATCATCGAGGATGATCCGGAGGTGCGCGATCACATGGAGTTGTTCCTGAGCGAAGAGGGTTTTCGAGTTTCGACCGTCATAGACGGTCCCTCGGCCCTCACGCATGTCGAGAAATCGCTTGCCAAGCCGGACTTGGTGCTAGCCGACTACAATCTGCCCAATGGCATGAACGGAGTCGAGATCGCGCGCGCGCTGCGGCAGGAACTCGACCGACAGATCCCCGTCATCATTCTCACCGGCGACATCACAACCCATGCGCTCCGCGATATCGCGTTGCATGATTGCGTTCAGTTCAACAAACCCGCAAAATTGAGGGAGTTGATCCACGCGATCGAAAAGCTGTTGGCGCTACCGATCCGTCCCCTCGTTGTCCGACCCGCGCATCCCGTCGAGGCGGCGATTGGATCGGCGGGCGCGCGAATCTACGTTGTCGACGACGACGATCAAATTCGCGGCGCGATCCGCGTCGTGCTGGAGGACGCGGGTCGCGTCGTCGAGACCTTTTCGAGTTGCGAGGCTTTTATGGAGCTTTTTCAGCCCGAGACATACGCGTGCCTGCTGGTCGACGCGTATCTGCCGGGCATGAGCGGACTCGAGTTGCTGCAAAAGCTGCGCTCCGACGGACATACGCTGCCCGCGATCATGATTACCGGCGACAGCGACGTTTCCATGGCGGTCGAAGCGATGAAGGCGGGCGCCTCGGACTTCATCGAGAAGCCGATCGCTCGCGACGAGTTGATCGCCAGCATCGACAGGGCTCTCGAGCTATCGCGAGATTCCTCCAAGTCGACGCAATGGCGAGACGAAGCGGCAGCTCATCTTTCGGGACTGACTCCGCGCCAACGCGAAGTGATGGAGCGCGTCCTGGCCGGGCATCCGAGCAAGAACATCGCGGCTGATCTCGGCATCAGTCAGCGCACGGTCGAGAACCATCGCGCGTCGATCATGAAACGTACCGGGTCGAAGTCGCTGCCGGCGCTCGCGCGGCTGGCGTTGGTAGCCGCGGGTTGACGAGTGTTGTTAGGGGCTCTTTTGGGCGCTGTCGGTGGCTCGCGCGACATTCAGCGCCTCCGAACGCGTTTCCTGGATCGCCTCGATCACGGACCGAGGATCGACGGGACGCGCCATCACATTCGCCTGTTCATCGACCCGGTTGCATATCGTCGGACTGTCACGGCGGAGTTCCTCGAGGAGAGCGACGATTTTCGCCGTCTTCTGTTCACTCAAAATCGCCAATTCCAAGGTGAGCAGTTCCCTGCGTCGGCCTAAGCCGTCATCGCGTCTCTGCGTCGTCAGAATCATCACGACGAAATAAAGCGCGGTCAACGACACAGCGCCCGTCAATCCCGCGAAAGGCGGCGGATCGATCGCCGTGAAACCAAGGAGGGGCACGGCCGCGTTGCCGACCATCCACGCGGAGGTGAGGCCCGTGAGATAGACGATGAAATTCGGCCGACTAAGCGCGGAGGTGACGCCGTCGACGGCGCGTTGATGGCGCGTCGCGCTCGCATGGTGTTCGGCGTGCAGACGGGCGATGGCCCGGATCGTCTCCTCGATATGGATCGGCGGGATCGCCGGCGCGTCGTCCGAACTCAGCCTCGTCATCGTCGCAGGCCGGAACGCGCGGCGAGGCGCATGTTCAACGACCTAATAGCCACAAGATGACGATCACGATCAGGACGGTTCCCAGCACGCCGCCGAGACCGGGAAGGCCATAGTTGCTATGCGCGTAATACCCGCCGCCGCCGCCGAAGATCAGGATGATTAGGATGATGATTAGAAGCGTGCTCATTTGCGGGCGTCCTCGATCGGAGTGATAGCGGCGACGGACGTGATCGATGTCACGGCTTGTCGGCGGCTTCGCGCAGGGCGTCGGCGACGCCGCCGACGGCGTTCTGAATTTTCCCTGCGGCCTGATCGACTTTCCCGTCATGCACGAGCTTGACGTCGCCGATCGCCTTGCCGACGGCTTCTTTCGCCGCGCCCGCGACTTCCTTGATCGAGCCGTCGATTCTGTTCTTGTCCATGATACTTGTCTCCGTTGGTTCGCTTCGGCGAATGCCGATTTGGTGGAGTATTCGTCGAGGCGTCGGTGTTGAGTAATCCGGAGCGTGGCGCCACGGCAGCCTCGGAAACTACTCAGTGCATGGGCGTAAGCATGCCCTGGCCAGTCGGCCAGGGATGCCGGCGTGATGATAGTGCGCATTGTCGAGGAATACGTGGATCATCGCCAATAGCGGATACACTGCGCCCTTGTCAGGCGACATGGCGAATTGCCCCCTGACGACATGAGGAACTGACCCCCGGGAAGAGAAGTAGGCTCGGAATGAACGCGATGGTGAGCGAAGTTGAGCCGCAATCGAGACGTGCGAGGGCGCCTTCGGCAGCAGCGAATGGACCTGCGACGGCGTCCTGGCAGGCTGGTGAAAGTCGCACGATTTCGTTGGAAGCCGGCGGTCGGGCGTGATTCTCTTGATTGAGACGAATCGCAAGGCAGGCGGCATGCGCGGCGGGGATCGGACGAGTGGAGTGCGGTTTTCCTACGTCGACGCCGAGGCGTTGGGACGATGCGGCGGTTGGTGAGCGCCGCGCTTTTCCAGGCTGTACGAGAAGCTCGCGCGTCCCTCGATTCCGCCGGAGCGGCCGCTGCGAGCCATGACGCTTCAGCTTCTCTACACGATCCGCTCCGAACGCCAGTTTGTCGAGCGGCTGGAGTTCGATATTCTGTTGCGCGGGTTTGTTGGGCTTTCGATCGACGAGCGGGTGCTCGACGCCTCCACCTTCTCCAAGAACCGCGATGCTCAACGCCGAGATCGCCCCGCAACGGCGGTCGCGCTTTCCGAGTTGAAGCGGCTCATGAGCGCAGAGCATTTCTCGGTGGACGGGACGCTGTTGAAGGCTTGAACGCCAAGGGCGTCGTGCCGCATGTCGCCATCCTCGGCGGCCTGAGCAAGACCGGCAAGTTATGTCGCACGTGTGGACCTGAGGTCGGCAAAGATAGCGCGCGTTTGCGGCGAGGCCATCGCGAGCCCTCGTTCGACGGCGGCCCGCCATGCCGGGCCGCGCGCCAACGCCTCGCGCAGGGAGTCCGCGAGGAGTTCCGTCATGCGGACCTGGATCATCGCGTCAACCAGCATTTCGGATTGCGCGACGTCCTTCAGGCGTTTGGCGGCGTCCTGGCCTCCCCGTTCGGCTGCGACGATCAACTTGTGGACGGCGTAACGCTCCGGCGCCGGCACGGTGACGCCCACCCCATATTTGTGCAGCAGCACCGAACGCTGCGGCTCGTGGATCAGGAAGTCGAGGAAGCGTAGCGGCGTGGCCGACGCGCCGCCCAGCGTCGGCATCCCAGCGGGTTTGCCTTGGTGATCGTCGTTGGACCGATTGGGGGTCAGAAACTCGACCGCGAATTTCGTCGCGTTGACGAACTTCGTCGTCTTGCGGGAATCCGCGGCGTCGGGAACCTCGGCGAACGTCGCGTCGACCGCTTTGAGCACGTCGAGCATCGGCGGCGTCGTGTCGCCGACGGCGACGGCGATCGAGCGAAACTGCGACAAATCCGCGTCGCCGGTGTGCATCGGCGCGCGCGGAAACCGCACGCCGAGGATTCCAGCATAGGTTTGGAAGGCGGCCGTGCCGATCAGCACGCCGCGCAGCCGGAAAAAGCCGGCGTTGGCGAGGGCTTCGACGACATCGCCGAGCAGCCGGTCCGGGGCGGGAAGCCCGATCCGCCGCAGCGCGTTGACGAGGCTGCGGCGAAGCTGCGCGCCGCTCTTGAGGCGAACGAATTCCTCTACGCGCCGCGCGATGGACGGGTCGTCGGCGGGGCCGACGTAGAGGCGCTTGCGCGCGCCGGCGCGCATGGCGCTGTCGTAATACCAGTAGAATTTGTCTTTGACGGCGACGCGGACGAAATTTCCATTGGGCGGGAAGTCGCTTAGGAACCGGTCGTCGAGCGACTGTTGCACGAGGTCGGCGAACATCGTGCGGAACTGCAGATCGATTTCCTGCACGCAGGACTCCTATAAGCAATCTCGCTATATGCTTATAACCGGAGTTATATGCAAAGCCACTTCCTGCTTATAACCGAGGTGCGGGCGCTCAATAAGTCCTCAATCCGCTATCAGGCCGCGTCCTCCGCCGCTTCGTCCTCGTCCAACGACAACCCGAGCACGGCTCTCAGTTCGCCCGCCAGCGCGTCGCCGCCGAGCGCGCCGTGGCCGGATCGGCCGATCAGCCCGGCGTCCTCGAGGCTTTCGATGTCGGGCAGATCGCTTAAGGAGGCGAAGCCGAAGTGCGACAG
>JAGWRL010000298.1 GCA_028876585.1 Pseudomonadota bacterium
CGTCGCACGCGCCATTGTCGAGGCCGACGGGCACGAAGAAATCGCGCCCCAGCGCGCGCTTTTCGATCGGCTGCACCCGGCCGCCGCCCGTCTCCAGCGCGAAATAGACGCCCAGCGGGCGCCCGGCGCCCTTGTCGAGGATTTTGACGATCCGGCCGCTGTAAATCCCGCTCGCCTCGTCATAGGCCACGCGCAGCAGCGCGCGGGCGCCCAGGCTCGGCGCCGGCGCGCGATCACGCTTGACGCGCGACGGGCGGATCAGGACGCGCGCGCCCTCGCCCTCGGCGGGCGTCGCGACGAAGGCGCCGTCGGGGGCGCGCTCGACGATGTCGGCGACCAGCATCGCCGGCAACCGGCCCTGCCGGGAGAGAACCTTGCGGCCGCGCTTGACCGCGCCCTCCGTCTCCAGATCGCGGATCAGCGTCTTCAATTCGCCCTTGCCCTCGCCCTTGACGCGAAAGGCGCGCGCCAACTCGCGCTTGGTGACGCGCGGCGAGGGTTTGACGCCGGTCGGGGAGGGGCCGCCTTCGAGATAGGTGAGAATTTGCGCGCGCGACGGCGGGGCGGATTTATGGGGAATTTTACGGGACATGTCTTGGCGGAGCTCGCGACGAGACGCCGCGCGGCCTCATGTAAGGGGCCGGCGGGCGAACGGCAAGGCGGGCCATCTCGCGCTGTCCGCGTCAAGCGCGCGAAGAGCGCGCTCCTCCGCTTCGCTGCGGCCGCTTCGCGGTGACCCGGCCATCGCGAGACGGCCTTTTTCTGACATGAGCTTCGACGGACGCCCCCGGCCGCTGGCGCGGCCCTGGGCGCGCCCGCCGAAGCTCACGTCCCACCGCGCCGGCTCAGCCCGCCAACTCCCCTTCGAGAAACCGCAGCGCCTCCGCCTCCGCCACGTCCTTGGCGATGTAGCTCTGGCCGATGCCGCGCGCGAGAATGAACGTCAGCCGGCCGCGCTCGACCTTCTTGTCCTGCCGCATCGCTTCCAGCATCGCGCCCGCGGCGACCCGCATCCCGGCGATGTCCTGGATACGGGTCGGCAGGCCGACTGCCTGCAAATGGCGCTCGACCCGCACCACGTCCTGGCCGGGGCAGGCGCCGAGCGCGCGGGAAAAGCGGAACGCGCAGGCCATGCCGACCGCGACGCCCTCGCCATGCACCAGGATCGCCGGATCGTAATGCGCCAGCGCCTCCAGCGCGTGGCCAAAGGTGTGGCCGAGGTTGAGCAGCGCGCGCGCGCCCTGTTCGGTCTCGTCGGAGGCGACCACGCGCGCTTTCGCCGCGCAGCTGACGGCGATCGCCTGCGCCCGCGCCGGGCCGCCGGCGAACATGTCGCGCCAGTTCGCCTCCAGCCATTCGAAGAAGTCGTAATCGTCGATCAGGCCGTATTTCACCACCTCCGCATAGCCGGCGCGGAATTCGCGCGCCGGTAGCGTGCGCAGCGCGCCGGCGTCGGCGAGCACGAGGCGCGGCTGGTGGAAGGCGCCGATCAGGTTTTTGCCCAGCGGCGAGTTGATCGCCGTCTTGCCGCCGACGCTGGAATCGACCTGCGCCAGCAGGCTGGTGGGGATCTGCACGTAATCGACGCCGCGCCGCAGCGTCGAGGCGGCGAAGCCGGCGAGATCGCCGATCACGCCGCCGCCGAGCGCGATCACCAGGTCGCGCCGCTCGATGCGGGCGGCGATCAGCGCATCGGAGACGCGGGCGAATTCGGCGTAGCTCTTGGTGGTCTCGCCGGGCGGGCAGACGATGGCAGAGGATTCGATCCCCGCCGCCGTCAGGCTGGCGCGCAACGGCTCCAGCCAATGCGCGGCGACGTTTTCGTCGGTGACGATCGCCGCGCGGGCTTTCGGGAACAACACCGCGATGCGCGGGCCGGCGGTTTCGATCAGCCCCTCGCCGATCTCGATGTCATAGGCGCGCGAACCGAGATCGACGCGCACCTCACGGATTTTCGCCTCCTGCGGCTTGCGGGCGCGGCTCTCCAGCGCGGCGACGATGCGCTCCACCACCAATTCGTGCGGGCCGTCGTGCGATTCGATGGTGATGTCGGCCAGCGCGTAGGTCGGGCTGCGTTCGTCGAGCAGACGGCGCAGCGTGCCTTCGGGATCGGGGGTCTGCAACAGCGGCCGGTTGGAGCGTTTGCGCACCCGGCGCAGCAGCACGTCGAAATCGGGCTTGAGCCAGATCGACACGCCGCTGCGGGCGATGCTCTCGCGGGTCGAGGCGTTCATGAAGGCGCCGCCGCCGGTGGAGAGCACGCAGGGGCCGGCCGCCAGCACGCGCGCGATCACCCGCCGCTCGCCGTCGCGGAAATAGGCTTCGCCGAATTTCTCGAAGATCTCGGGGATGGTCATGCGCGCGCCGGCTTCGATCTCCTCGTCGGCGTCGACGAAGGGCAGGGCGAGACGGGCGGCGAGGCGCTTGCCGACGGAGGTCTTGCCGGCGCCCATCATGCCGACGAGCACGACCGAGCGGCGGTCGCCGGGCGTGGCGGGTTCGGGGGCGGCGTCGATCATGGCTCGTCGGTCATGGCTCGGGGCAAGGGAAGCGGAGAGCGCCTCCCTAACGAAGTTTGCTCCGCCCCGCCAGTCGCGCCGGCTTGCTCTTTGCGGAGAACTCGCGCTATAGGCCGCGCGCCGGCGGCGACGCCGGCGAGGGCCTCGTGGCGGAGTGGCTACGCAGAGGACTGCAAATCCTTGCACCCCGGTTCGATTCCGGGCGAGGCCTCCATCCGTCCCTTCCGCAAAAGCTGCCGTCTGGGAACGCCGCGCGGTTCCGGCGCGTTGTTGGCGCAGGACGGAGGACCGGACATGGCGATTTTGCGCTTCGCCCTCGCGCTCGGGCTGTTGGCTTTGGTCAACGGCGCCAGCGCGGCCCCGAACGCGCCGCAAGACTCCTCGCCCGACCCGACGCCTGCCGAATCGCTGAGCAAGAAGCTCGACCAGTCAAACGGCGTCATTCGGCCGCAGGAGGTCGATCCCGGCATCGAGAAAAAGGCGCCGGCGACCGGCGATCCCAATGTGGTTCCGCCGCCGGGGACGCCGGGAGGCGCGCCGGCGCCGGCGCCGAAATAGCCGCTTTACGCCTCGTAATTGTGGACGAAGTCGGCCGGCACGTTCGGCCCCCAGACGTAGAACGAATCTTCCGGGGGATGATCGTCGGAGGGCCAGTCGTAATCCGACGGCACGTAGTCGATGTCGGCGGAATATTCGCAGAAGCTGCCCCAGGGGTCCTGCACGTAGTGGAAAAAGTTCGAGCCCAGCACGTGGCGCCCGAGCCCCCAGCCCTTGGAAAAGCCCTTGCCGAGCATGTGCATCGCGCCGGCGCCGATCTCATCGACGCTGCCGACGTCCCAGCTGAAATGATGATGGCCGGGCGCGTTGGAGCGGGCGAAGGCGACCATGTGATGATCGCTGCCGTGGATGCCGTGCAGGAAGGCGATGTTGTCGCCGGAGCGATCCGACAGCCGCAGGCCGAGCACGCCGGTGTAGAAGGCGATCGCCTTCTGCACGTCGCGGGTGAAGATCAGCACATGCGCGAGCCGGCGCGGAAAGGTGCGCTTGACCTGTGAGCGGGCGGGCGCGCCGCGCTGGCGCGGGCCGACGCTGACCTGCGCGAAATGCGATTTCTCGTCCGGCGAGGTTTTCGCCGCCGCCTTGATCTCGATCGGCGTGCCGTCGTGATCGAGAAACCACAGGCCGTTCGAATCGACGCCCGGCGGCGGATCGAGCCGGGCGATGCCCATACCTTGCAGCCGCTGCGCGAAGCGGTCGAGGTCGTCCTCGAACGCGCCGAAGCTGAGATGGCCGAGCTTCTTGCGCGGGCCCTCGCCGATCGTGCCCCAGAGCTGGGGCGCGCCGAAGGTGCGCATCTCCAGCCGGTCGCGCCCGCTTTGCATGTCGAGGCCGAACTCGCCGTAGAAGGTCTGCGCCACGGCGAGGTCGGGCACGTTGAAGTGGAAATGGTCGAGCGAATGAACGCCGAGCTCGCCGGGGCGGCGGCTGGGCTTCACATAGCCTTGGATCGCGGTCATGGCGTCCTCCCTATTCGTCGACGACTGGATTGGACAATACGCCGATCTTTTCGATCTCGACCTCTACACGATCGCCCGCCTTCATGAAAACCGGCGGCTTGCGCGACTGGCCGACGCCCGAGGGCGTGCCGGTGACGATGACGTCGCCGCTCTCCAGCGTGATCGCCTCGCTGATGGTGGCGATCAGGGTGGCGACGTCGAACACCATGTCGTCGGTGTTGGCGTCCTGCATGATCTGACCGTTGAGCCGGGTCTGGATGCGCAGGCCCTTGGCGCCGGGCGGCAATTCGTCCGCGGTGACGAACAGCGGGCCGAACGGGCCGGTGCCGTCGAAATTCTTGCCCACCGTCCATTGCGGCGACTTGAACTGATAATCGCGCACCGAGACGTCGTTGAACAACGAATAGCCGGCGACGTGATCGAGCGCCCGTTCTTTGGCGATGTGGCGGCCGCCCTGGCCGATCACGGCGACCAACTCGCCCTCGTAATCGAATTTGTCGGACACTTTCGGCCGCACCACGGCCTCGTCGTGACCAACCAGAGAGGTCGCGAAGCGGGTGAACAGTGTGGGGTAATCAGGTTGTTTGAAGCCCGATTCCGCGGAATGGTCGCGATAGTTGAGGCCGACGCAGATGATCTTCGGCGGCGTCGGGAACGGCGGCAGAACCCTGGCTTTCGCCAGATCAATCACCGGGCCGGCGGCGAGCCGCTCGCCCGCCTCGCGCAGCGCCTTGGCGCCCTTGCCCACCAGCGCGCTCAGGGCGCCGGGAAAATTCGCGTCCGCCTCGCACAGGCCGCGCCAGGCGCCGTCATGCTCGACGGCGAGGCCTGCGCCGTTAAGATCGAACCGGGTGAACCTCACGTGCGCGCTTCCTCTGCTGGCCGCCGCTGGGTTGATCGCGGCGGCGGGTGGGGACCAAACTAGCGGCGGGGCGAAGCGCGTGTCAACGAGAAAAATATTTTTCTTGCGTTCCTAGATTTTCACCCGCAATCTAGAATCATGGACAACCCCCTGCCGCAAGCCAGCGCCAAGACGCAGACCGACGCCGCCTATGCGGCGTTGCGCGAGGCGATCCTGTCGTGCCGGCTGGAGCCGGGCGCGAAGATCAAGATCAACGACGCGGCGGCGGAATTCGAATTCAGCCCCGGCGCGGTGCGCGAGGCGCTGTCGCGGCTCGCCGCCGAGCGGATGGCGGTGGCGACGGCGCAGAAGGGCTTCACGGTCGCGGCGATCTCGGCCGAGGAGTTGATCGACCTCACAAACACCCGCATCGCCATCGAGCAGCTTTGTCTGCGCTCGGCGATCGCGCACGGCGACGTGGATTGGGAGGCCAATATTCTGGCGGCCTACCACCGGCTGCACCGGCTGCCGATCAGCGAAGGCGCGCGCAAGCGGCTCAATCCGGCCTGGGCGGTCGCCCACAATTCGTTCCACGCCGCCTTGACCTCGGCCTGCGACAGCCGCTGGACGCTGACGATCCGCGAAATGCTGTACGCGCAGAGCGAACGCTATCGCAATCTGTCGAAGATCGCGCGTCCGGGCCGCGACGTCGACGCCGAGCACAAGGGACTGCTCGACGCCTGTCTGGCGCGCGACGCGGCGACCGCGTGCAAACGGATCGAGGCGCATCTGCGCCGCACGATGGAGATCCTGCTCGCCTCGCCGCGGCTGGCGACGGGAGGGCGGGCGTGAGCGACAACAAACAACAGGGAGGAGAAAGCATGGCAATCGACAATGGAAGCGCCGGCCTGACGCGCCGCCGCGTGGTGCAGGGGTTGACCGCCGCCGTGGCGGCGCCGGCCTATATCGGGCGCGCCTATGCCGCCAAGACAATCAAGCTCGGCTTCATCAGCCCGGAAACCGGGCCGATCGCCGCGTTCGGCTCGGCCGACGCATTCGTCGTCGACGCCGTGCGCAAGAGCATCGGCGACGGGTTGATGATTGGCGGCAAAAAGGTTGCAGTCGAGATTCTCGTGCGCGACAGCCAGTCCAATCCGAGCCGCGCGGCGGAGCTGGCGGCGGAGCTGATCACCAAAGACAAGGTTGATCTGATGCTGGCGTCCTCGACCTCGGACACCACGCTGCCGGTCTCCGATCAGTGCGAACTCAACAGCGTTCCCTGCCTTTCGACCGACACGCCGTGGCAGCCCTGGTTCTTCGGTCGGGGCGGCAAGCCGGGCAAGAATTTTGATTGGACCTATCATTTCTTCTGGGGCGCGGATCAGGTCGTCACCACCTACACCGGCTTGTGGGATTCGATTGCGACCAACAAAAACGTCGGCGGCGTGTGGTCGAACGATCCCGACGGCGTGGCGTTGTCGGACCTCGGCCACGGCCTGCCGCCGGGCTTCATCAAGGCCGGCTACAAATATACCGACATGGGCCTGTTCACGCCGCTGTCGAACGATTTCTCGGCGCAGATCGCCAAACTGAAGGCGGCCAATTGCGACATCGTCACCGGCGTGTTCCTGCCGCCCGATTTCGCCACCTTCTGGGCGCAATGCGCGCAGCAGGGCTATAAGCCGAAGGCGGCCACCATCGCCAAGGCGCTGCTGTTCCCGGCCTCGATCGAGGCGATCGGCGACCGCGGCGTCGGGCTCTCGTCCGAGGAATGGTGGTCGCCCAACCATCCCTTCAAGTCGGGGCTGACGGGGCAATCGGCGGCCGAACTGTGCGCGGCCTTCACCAAGGCGACGGGCAAGCAATGGGTGCAGCCGATCGGCTTCAAACATGCGCTGCTCGAAGTCGCCATCGACATTCTCAAGCGCGCCAAAGACCTCAACGATCCGAAGTCGATCGTCGAGGCGATGGCGGCGACCGACTATCAGTCAATCGTCGGGCCGGTGAACTTCAAGACGGGGCCGATCAACAACGTCTCGGCGACGCCGCTGGTTGGCGGTCAGTGGGTCAACGGCAAACAGTTCAAATACGATATCGAGATCGCCAACAACTCGGCCTATCCGGGGATCGCCACGGTCAAGAAGTTCGAGCCGATCACCTATTGATCCCTCGCGGCGGCGGGCGCGACGCCCGTCGCCGCCCTTAATCGCTGGCAGCCCATGACCCC
>JAGWRL010000299.1 GCA_028876585.1 Pseudomonadota bacterium
CCCGACATTCTCGCCGAACTCGCCAGCGTCGAGATGCACTCGATCCAGACCTCGGGCAATTGCATCCGCAACGTCACGGCGGATCATTTCGCCGGCGTCGCGGCGGATGAGATCGTCGACCCGCGCCCCTATTGCGAAATCCTGCGGCAATGGTCGTCGCAGCATCCGGAATTCTCGTTCCTGCCGCGCAAGTTCAAGATCGCCGTCAACGGCGGGCCGCACGACCGCGCCGCCATCAAGGCGCATGACATCGGCTTGCAGATCGCGCGCAACGAGCGCGGCGAACTGGGCTTTGTCGTCTATGTCGGCGGCGGTCTCGGGCGCACGCCGTTCGTCGCCAAGAAAATTCGCGATTTCCTGCCCGAGCGCGAACTGTTGCGCTACGTCGATGCGATCCTGCGCGTCTACAATCTCGACGGCCGGCGCGACAACAAGTTCAAGGCGCGCATCAAGATCCTGGTGCACGAGAAGGGCGAGGCCGCCTTCCGCGACGCGGTCGAGGCCGAATACGCCGCCAACGCGCAGGGCGCGCTCGAACTGCAACAGGCCGACATCGCCCATATGCGCACCTTCTTCGCGCCGCCCAAGCTGGAGCCGCGCGCGCTGGAAAGCGCCCGCATCGCGCGTCGGCGGCTGCGCGACGCCAAGTTCGACGCCTATCTCAGCGCCAATGTGACGCCGCATAAAGTGCCCGGCTACGCCGTGATGACGGTTTCGCTGAAGCCGATCGGCGGCGTGCCCGGCGACGCCACGGCCGACCAGATGGACGCGGTCGCCGATCTCGCCGAGGATTATTCGCACGACGAATTCCGCGTCAGCCACGAGCAGAACCTCATCCTGCCGCATGTCGCGCTCGACGACCTGCCCGCCGTCTACGACCGGCTCGCCTCGGTGGGCCTGGCCACGCCGAACGCCGGCCAGATCAGCGACATCATCGCCTGCCCCGGCCTCGATTATTGCACGCTCGCCACCGCGCGCTCGATTCCGGTGGCGCAACGCATCGCCGAAGCGTTCGGCGACGGCGCGCGGGCGCGCGACATCGGGCCGCTGAAGATCAAGATCTCCGGCTGCATCAACGCCTGCGGCCATCATCACGTCGGCCACATCGGCATCCTCGGGCTCGAGCGCGCCGGCGAAGAGACCTATCAGATCACGCTCGGCGGCTCCGGCGACGAGACCGCCTCGATCGGCCAGATCACCGGGCCGGGCTTCTCGTCCGAGCGCGTGGTCGAGGCGGTCGACACCATCGTCGAGACCTATCGCGCGCAACGCAGCGACCCGAGCGAAGCGTTCCTGCAAACCTATCGCCGCGTCGGCATGGCGCCGTTCAAGGAGGCGCTGTACGAGCGAAGCGCCGGATCGGACATCTGATGAGCGCGCACGACGTCAAAATGTTCGGCGACGCGGTCGCCGCGTCGCGGCTGGAGACGCGTTTCGCGACGCTGCCGGCGCCGACCTTGCTGCGGCTGGCGATCGAGGGCCTGTTTCCCGGCCGCATCGCGCTGGTCTCCTCCTTCGGCGCCGATTCGGTGGTGCTGCTGCACATGATCGCGCAGATCGACAAGGCGACGCCGGTGGTGTTCGTCGACACCGGCCAGCATTTTCCCGAGACGCTCGACTATCGCGATCGATTGGTGGAAAGCCTCGGCCTCACCAACATCGTGCGCGCCGCGCCCGACGCGGCGACGCTGACGGCCGAGGATCCGGAGAAATTCCTGTTCGCCTCCGATCCCGACCGTTGCTGCGAGATTCGCAAGGTCGCGCCGCTCAGCGCAGCTTTGGATGATTATGACGCCTGGATCACCGGGCGCAAAGGCTACCAGACCGCCGACCGCGCGCGGCTGCCGTTGTTTGAAGCTGAAGGCGCGCGGGTGAAGGTGAACCCGCTGGTCGGTTGGAACGCCGGCGATCTCCTCGCCTATATCAAACAACACGAACTTCCGCCGCATCCCCTGGTCGCCAAGGGTTTTCCCTCGATCGGCTGCCTGCCCTGCACCAGCCGCGTGTTGCCTGGCGAGGACGCGCGCGCCGGCCGCTGGCGCGGCAAGGCGAAACAGGAATGCGGCATTCACGGCGTCACGCTCGACGCGGGAGGAAATATCTGATGGCCCTGTGGCGCAACGGCGCTTTCGCCGACAACGATTGGACCGTGATCGCCGACGACGCGCCCGTTCACCCGCGCGCCATCGTCTCGCTGGCGCGCTGGCGCGCGCAGGCGGAGACGTTGCGCGGGCAGGAGATCGGCGTCGAGATCGCCGCCGGGCCGCAGGCGCTCGACGCTCTGGCCGAGGTCGCCGACCGGCCGCTGGTGGCGCTGCGGTTCGAGAAATTCGGCGACGGCCGCGCCTTCTCCTATGCGACGCTGCTGCGCGAACGCCACGGCTTTCGCGGCGAATTGCGCGCGCACGGCGACGTGCTGCTCGACGAGATTCCGCTGATGCTGCGCTGCGGCTTCACGTCGTTCGAGGTCCACAACGAGGCGACCGCGCGCGCCTTGCGCGAAGGGCGGTTGCCGAAATTCCCGCTCGCCTATCAACCGGGGCTGTCGGCCAGCGAAAGCCCGGCGGGGCGCGCGCGGGCGCGGTGGCTGGCGAGGGCGTGAAGCTCAAACGTCCGCCCAGTCGAGCACGATCTTGCCCGACTGGCCGGCGCGCATCGTCTCGAAGCCTGTGATGTAATCGCGCACCGGCAGGCGATGCGTGATCACCTTGCGCACGTCGAGCCCGCTTTGCAGCATGGCGATCATCTTGTGCCAGGTCTCGAACATCTGGCGGCCGTAGATGCCCTTGATCGTCAGCAGCTTGAACACGATCTTGGTCCAATCGACCGGCGCCGGCCTGGCGGGAATGCCCAGCATGGCGATATGCCCGCCCATCACGAGATGATCGACCATCTGCTCGAACGCGGCCGGCGCGCCGCTCATTTCGAGCCCGATGTCGAACCCCTCCTTCATGCCGAGCCGGTGCATCACGTCGTGCAAATCCTCCTTGGACGCATCGACGGGGGTCACGTCGGCGACATCGGCGGCGAGCTTCAGCCGCAGCGGATTGACGTCGGTGATGACGACGTGGCGCGCCCCGATATGGCGGGCGATGGCGCCGGCCATGATGCCGATCGGCCCGGCGCCGGTGATCAACACATCCTCGCCGACGAGATCGAAGGCGAGCGCGGTGTGGACGGCGTTGCCTAAGGGATCGAGGATCGCGCCGAGTTCGTCGTCGATGTCGTCGGGCAAAGGCACGATGTTGAAGGCCGGAATCTTCACATATTCGGCGAAGGCGCCGGGGATGTTGACCCCGATGCCGCGCGTCTCCGGGTCCATGTGAAACCGGCCGCCGCGCGCGGCGCGGCTGTGCATGCCGATCACGTGACCCTCGCCGGAGACGCGCTGGCCGATGCGCAGATCGCGCACCTGCGCGCCGAGCGCGACGATCTCGCCGGCGTATTCGTGGCCGACCACCATCGGCACCGGCACGGTGCGCTGCGCCCATTCGTCCCAATTGTAGATATGAATGTCGGTGCCGCAGATGCCGGTCTTGCGCACCTTCACCAGCACTTCATCGGGACCGGGCGTCGGCTCCGGCGCCTCCTCCAACCAGAGACCGGGTTCGGCTTTCGATTTGACGAGCGCTTTCATGATTCAACAATCCCCAACTCGCGCCCGGCGTCCTTGAACGCGGCGATGGCGAAATCCACGTCGGCGTCGCTTAAAGCCGCCGACATCTGCGTGCGGATGCGGGCGCGCCCCTTCGGCACCACGGGATAGAAAAAGCCGGCGACATAGACGCCGCGCTTGTCGAGCGCCGCCGCCATATCCTGCGCCGCGCGCGCCTCGCCCAGCATCACCGGGATGATCGGCGTCGCGCCGTCAACCAGCGTGAAGCCGGCGCCCGCCAGCCCGTCGCGGAAGCGGCGGGTGTGGCGCATCAACTTCTCGCGCAGATCGTCGGCGCGGATGGCGATCTCCAGCGCCTTGCGCGAGCCGGCGACCACGGCGGGCGCGAGGCTGTTGGAGAACAGATAGGGCCGCGCGCGCTGGCGTAAGAGATCGACGATCGGTTGCGCGGCGGCGACGAAGCCGCCCATCGCGCCGCCGAGCGTCTTGCCGAACGTGCCGGTCACAATGTCGGCGCGCCCGCCGGTTAGCGCCGGCGTGCCCTTGCCCTGCGGCCCGAGATGGCCGGTGGCGTGGCAATCGTCGACCATCACCAGCGCGTCATATTTGTCGGCGAGCGCGCGAATTTCGGCGAGTTTGGCGACATGGCCGTCCATCGAGAACACGCCGTCGGTGACGATGAGGCGGAAGCGGGCTTTCGCCGCCTCCTTCAGCCGCGTCTCCAACTCGTCCATGTCGGCGTTGGCGTAGCGCAAGCGCTGCGCCTTGCACAGCCGCACGCCGTCGATGATCGAGGCGTGGTTGAGCGCGTCCGATATGATCGCGTCGTTCTCGTCGAGCAGCGGCTCGAACACGCCGCCATTGGCGTCGAAACAGGCGGCGAACAGGATCGCGTCGTTTTGATCGAGATGCGCGGCGATCTCGCGCTCCAGCGCCCGGTGCTGGTCCTGCGCGCCGCAGATGAAGCGCACCGAGGCCATGCCGAAACCGTAAGCGTCGAGCGC
>JAGWRL010000300.1 GCA_028876585.1 Pseudomonadota bacterium
GATATAGGTGCGGTCGGCCATGTCAGGATCGGTCATGATCGTGGCCGGGTTGGAATTGACCAGCACGATGCGATAGCCCTCGGCGCGCAGGGCCTTGACCGCCTGGGTGCCGGAATAGTCGAATTCGCACGCCTGCCCGATGATGATCGGTCCCGCGCCGATGATGAGGATGGTGGAGATGTCGGTGCGCTTGGGCATATGTCCTCTGGGGGCGGCGCACAAAAAAAGGCCGCGCCTGCAGGCAGCGTCCTCGTCGGGCTCGTGCGCCGGAGCTAGAGCCGGGGACTGTCTAAACGAGATTCTTCGCCAGGGGAAGGGCGGCGCGGGCCTCGCAACGGAACCAAAGCCGATTGTAAAAGTTACCGCCTCATGAACATAAATCGGCGTTATTGTGGCGATTGTCACATGAATCGTCTAGACGGTCATGCTAGGGGCGGCGCGCCGTTGCGGCGAGCCGCGCGGGCTTTAGCGGCGTCGGGGGGGGCTATGGCGCATTGGACTCGCGGTCTCGCCGTTTTGGCGCTGGCGGGCGGCGTGGCCGCCGGGGGAATCGCGCTCGCCCAAGGCCCGAACATGAACCTGCCGATCTTCGGCCTGACGCCGGGCACCAGCAGTCCGCACTATCAAGCGGGCAAATCCCGCTTCGGGTCGAGCCTGTTCGGCTGGGCGGACCCGGAGCAGCAGGCGCCGGCGCGCGTGCGTCTGCGCGACGATGACGGGCAGAGGGCGAGGCGGACGACCGGCTACGCGTTCGGTTATGGCAAAGCCATCTGTGTGCGTCTGTGCGACGGCTCCTTCTTCCCCACCGGTTCGGTGTCGGGCGGCGAGGCGGCCTGCGCGGCGCAATGCCCCGACGCGCCGACCGCGCTCTACACCATGCCGACCGACCGCATCGAGGATGCGGTCTCCTCGACCGGGCAGCGCTATACGGCGCTGCCGGTCGCCAAACGCTATCAGACGAGTTTCGAGGCGACCTGCGCCTGCCGGCGCGACACGGTCGCCTCGCGCGCCCAGGAATTGTTGCACGACAACACCTTGCGCAAGGGCGACGTGGTGATGACGGCGTCGGGGTTCCGCGTCTATCAGGGCGACGGCTATGGGCCGAACGCGCCTGACGATTTCGTCGCCCTGGCCAAGGCGCGCAACCTGTCGAAGACCGAGCGCGCCACGCTCACGGCGATGGAGCGCGCCAACGCGGGCTCGCCGGCGCCGGCCGCGCCGGCCCTGGTCGCCGCCCGGCCGAAGGGCAAGGTGACGGTCGACAGCGGCGAACCGGCCGCGGCCGAACCCACCCGCCTCGCGGTTCAGTCGAAGGGCAAAGTTACGGTCGACAGCGGCGAGCCGGCGACGAAGCCATAAATCATTCCGAGCCGCGCAGCCGGATCGTCACCCGGCCGCTGAAGGCGCCGCCGGGCGGCGGGCCGGCGTCGATCGATTGCACCGCGCCGCGCACCTGCGCCGCCAGGCTCGAATCGCTCGATGTGACTGACAGGCCGACGATGCGCCCGCCGGCGTTGACGCTGAACGCAACGCCGACGCTGCCGCTGCCCGACGCGCCCGAGGCGCGCACCCGCTGCTGGATCATGCCGGCGACGCTGCGGCCGTAGCTGGCGAGCTCGGAGGCGGAGGCTTTCGGCGCGCTTTCCTTGCGCTCCTTGGGCTTGGCCTCGCTCGGCTTCTCGCGCCGCTCGGCGGGGCTGGGCTTGGGCTTTGGCGCAGGCTTCGGGCTGGGTTTGGGGCTCGGCTTCGGGCTGGGCTTGGCGACGGGGGTCGGCTTGGGCGGGGGCGGTGTTGGCTCTGGCGTCGCAATGGCGGTGGGCGTCGGCTCGGGCGTCGCGGTTTCCGTCCGCTCCGGCGTCGGTTCTGGCGTGGCGGAGGGCGTCGGCTCGGGCGTCGGCGTTTCCGTGGGCGTCGGCTCCGGCTCCGGCGTCGGCGTGACGGTAGGCGTCGGCTCCGGCGTCGGCTCGGGCGCGTCGAGCGTGATTTCGATTTCCGCCGGCGGCGGCGGCGGCAGGGCCGGCCGCATCACGATCAGCGCCGCCGCCGCGACATGCGCCGCGATGGCGGCCACGATCGCGGCGGGGCGCAGCCAAAACGGCCGTGCGATCATCTGGCCGGTTCGGGCGCCGGCGCGCCCGGCGCCGTGACGATGGCGATATGCGCGACGCCGGCGAGCGTCAGCCGGTCCATCGCCTTGACGACCTCGCCGAACGGGGCCAGCTTGTCGCCCCGGATATGCACGACCTGGGTCGGATCGTCGCCCATCTTGGCCTTCACCGCCGCGCCGAGCGCGTCGAGCGAGATCGGGTCGGCGCCGAAGGCGAGCTGGCCGTCGCGCCCGACCGAGACGATCAGCGGCGCCTTCGGGTTGAGCGATTTGGCCGCGGCCGCCTTGGGCAGATCGACCTTGACGCCCGGCGTCAGCAGCGGCGCCGTCACCATGAAGATGATCAGCAGCACCAGCATCACGTCGACCAGCGGCGTCACGTTGATCTCGGCGAGGGGCGAGTAAATCTCGGCGCTGTCGCCGTTGCGCAGCGAAACGCTCATGCGCGCGGCTCGGCGACCAGCATCACCGCCCATTCCTCGATCAGGTTGGTCATCGCCCGCCCGGCGCGCGCGAACGAGGCGCCGATCCGGTTATAGCCGACGCTCGCGGGAATCGCCGCCGCCAGCCCGTAGGCCGTCGCCGCGAGCGCCTCGGCGATGCCGGGCGCGACCACCGCGAGGCTGGTGTCCTTGGCGGCGGCGATGCCGGCGAAGCTGGTCATGATGCCCCACACCGTGCCGAACAGGCCGACGAACGGGGCGACCGAGGCGATGATGGCGAGATTGGGCAGCCCGCCCTCGGCGCGGGCGATCAGATCGCGCCCGGCGCGCGCCATCGCCTCGGCGATGCGCTGGCGCCGTTCGCTCACGGTCTCGCGCTCGACCATCAGCCCCGCCGCCTCGCGGCCGGCCTCGGCGATCGGCTCCAGCCCCGCGCCGCCGCCGCCGCCGCGCGCGCCGACGATCGCGCCCTTGAGCCGGGTCGCGGCCACCGAACCCTCGACGATCAGCACCCAGCACCAGACCGAGGCGAGGCCCAGCGCGCCCATCACCACCTTGCCGATCGGCCCGGCTTGCAGGAACAGATTGAGCGGCGACAGACTTTCCACGCGGGCGTTCCCTGTTGCGCCCTCACGCGGCGCCGAGCCGCCCGTATAGCGCGCGGGCCGCAGCACGCAAGATTTGCGGCCGATCTGAACTAGATCAAGGCGGCCCGCGCCGCCGCGGCGCAGCATGGACCATTGCAAGGACATCGGAGGGGACATGGAGATCGAGACCAACGAAACGCCGCCCACGCCGGTCGCCGCCTTGACGCCGCGCCGGGTCGAGCGGCCGCATATCGCGCGCCACGATCCCGCCGCGATCCGCCGCGCGTTCGAGACCGGCGATTACCCCTATACGACCAAGATCGGCGAGCGCGATTATCTGGAGCGGGTCAAGCCGCTACAGGCCGAACTCGTCAAGGCGCAGAACTGGATCAAGGACGAGGGCGAGAAAATCCTGGTGCTGTTCGAGGGCCGCGACGCCGCCGGCAAGGGCGGCACGATCAAGCGCTTCATGGAGCATCTCAACCCGCGCGGCGCGCGCATCGCCGCCCTGGAGAAGCCCAACGAGCGCGAGCGCTCGCAATGGTATTTCCAGCGCTATCTCGCGCATCTGCCCTCGGGCGGCGAAATGGTGTTCTTCGACCGCTCCTGGTACAACCGCGCCGGCGTCGAGCGCGTGATGGGCTTTTGCTCGCCCAACGAATATCTGGAGTTCATGCGCCAGGCGCCGGAGATCGAGCGCATGATCGTGCGCTCAGGGATCAGGCTCTACAAATATTGGTTCTCGGTGACGCGCGAGGAGCAGCGCCAGCGCTTTCTCGCGCGCGAGACCGATCCGCTCAAACAATGGAAGCTGTCGCCGATCGACAAAGCCTCGCTCGACAAATGGGAGGATTACACCGAGGCCAAGGAGGCGATGTTCTTCTACACCGACACGGCGGACGCGCCGTGGACGATCATCAAGTCGGACGACAAGAAGCGCGCCCGGCTGAACTGCCTGCAACATTTCCTCAGCGAATTGCCCTATCCCAACAAGGACCACCACGTCGTCACCGGCCCCGACCCGCTGATCGTCGGCTCGTCGCGGCTGGTGATCGGCGCGCGCGAGGATATTTTGGAGGCCTCGACGCCGCCGGGCAAGCGGCGGCGGCGCTAGCGCCGCAAACCCGACGCTTGGCGCCCCGGCGCAAAGGCGCCTATGACGCAAGCTCTGGCCGCAGCGCGCGCACCGCAGCGCGGAGCAGCGCGACCGTCTCAAGCCCCGCGTCGCTGTCGCGCGGCTGACGCAACGCGCTCTGGATAGCCGCCACGACCTGCTCGCCGGGGTTTATGTAGAGGACCTGACCGTAAACGCCGTTCGCCGAAATGACGCCGTCGTGGACGCCCGGCGCGGGCGGCGTCGCCCACCAGTGATAGCCGTACCCACTGGGGTCGCCGGGCGTCAGCCGGCCGAAGGCGGTGGCGGGTGAGTCGGGTCGCCCGGCGAGGTCGCGCCAGCCGGGCGGCAGCACGCGTCGGCCCTGGAACCCTTCTCCGTCCTCCAGCATCAGCAGGCCGAAGCGGCCCATGTCTCGGAGGCAAGCGCTGACGCCGAACCCGCCCAACTCGACGCCGCCCTCGCACTCCAATTGCCAGTGCGCGTCGGCCTCCATGCCGGCAGGGCCCCAGACCCGCTCGGCGCAGTAATCGGCCAGCGGCCGGCCGACGGCGGCGGCGATCACGGCGGCCAGGACGCTGCTCTCGCCTGTGGAGTAGTTGAAGACGGCGCCCTGCGGGTGGGCGCGCGGCAGCTTGCACATCAGATCGAGAATAGCGCCGGGCCGCCGCCTCGCCATGGCCCGGCCCAGGCGATAGGTCTCGGAACGTCCGTCGGAATCGTCGTGCTCGCGCCATGCCACGCCCGAGCACATGCGCAAGACATTCCGGATCGTGACGCCCTCATAGGCCGACCCGCGCAGGCGCCGCACATAGGCATCGCAGGGATCGTCCAGGCTGGCTATGGCGCCATCGTGGAGCGCCGCGCCCGCCAGCGTCGCGGTGATCGACTTCGTCGTCGAGAAGCTGGTCCAAAGGCTGTGCGGATCGTTGCCCATGCCGTAACGCTCGAGCGCTATCTCGCCGTGTTTCAGGATAAGCAGCCCGGCGGTGCGGCGGCGGGCCATGAAGTCGTCGACGCCGAGGCGGACGCCGCCGAACTCGTAAGTCAGGTTCGCAGCCGAACGGCCGTGCGGCGGCAGCGGCCGCGCCACATCGGCGCGCGGAATCGCGCGCGCCGGCCAGACTTTGTCCTGGTTGCGGAAACTCGCCGCCTGGTTCTGAGGCGTTGTGTCCGAAACGATCAACAGCGCGATGTCCTCGCCTGTCGATGTAAGCTGATTCATGCAAGCCTCCTCCCGCCAGGAGGGGGGCGTATCCCCCCGCGCGGCCGCGCTTGCAAAGCAAGTTGCTTGGCCCGAAACGGCGCCGCCGCGCTGGGTCGAAGGCAGGCATGTTCTCCGCGCCGTCGAAGAGCGGCAAGCGTCAAGTTCGAACCGCTAGTTCAACCGGAACTCGCCGTCCACCGCGCGAAACTCGGTCGGCTTGATCAGCCCGCAATGGCTGACGACGACCGAGTGCAGCGCGCCGTCGAGCTCGCGCCGCCAGAAATCGAGGAATTTCCGCAATTCGGGGAAATCGGGTTGCAGGTCGAGCGTCTGCCAGATGAAGGATTGCAGGAACGAGGGGTGATCGGGCATCCGGTAAAGGATGTTGGCGGTGGTGAGGCCGTAGCCCTGCATGCGGCGGCGGAAATCGGTGGAGACCATGGCGAACCCATTTATTGGCGCCTCTGACAATAGCCATGGTGCCACGTCCGTTCGCGCGCGCAAGTGTAAAAATGCATCATTATGGTGACTTTTCAGAGTGTTAGCACTCATTGCGCGTGAGCGCTGATGCGCCCGCCTCGCTCAGGAGCCATCGTCAGGCGCGGCGGATCGCGGAGGGGGCAAGGGGGGAGCCGCCCCATCCTGGGCGCGGGTTGCGCCGCGCTTCCCCTGCGCGCCCCCGCGGGCTATGTCTTGGCGCATGAGCGAACCCGATCTTTCCGACGCGGTGGCGCAGGCGAAGGCCGCGCTGGAGCGGTTGCGTGCGGCGATGGGCGAACTTCCCGACGCGCATCGGCTGGAGGCTTTGGCGCAGGCCGTCGAGCCGCCGTTGCGCGCGGCGGGCGAAAATCTCGTCGAGGCGGTGCGGCGGCGGCCGATCTCGGCGCTGGCGATCGCGTTCGGCGCGGGGCTGGCGCTGGCGTTGCTGACGCGGGGCTGACCGATGCTCGATCTCCTCGTCTCGCTGGTCACCGGCAATGTCGGCGCCAGCCTGCGGCGCTTCGCCAGACTGGCCGTGTTCGCCGGCCTGACGGCGGCGTTCCTGCTCGTCGCGCTGATCGCGGCCTCGGCGGCCGCCTATTTCGCGCTGGCGGCGGAGGTCGGGCGGGCGCCGGCGGCGCTGATTCTGGCCGGCGTCGCCGTCCTGCTCGCCGCTTTCGCCTCGATCCCGCTGTGGGCGGGCGCGAAACCGGCGCCAAAGCCCGCCGCCGCCTCGCTGGTCGAACTCGCGCTCGCCGTCGGGCTCGGGATGCTGGCCGACCGCAAGGGGAAACCTGACGCTTCGTGACGCCAGAGGCGGCTTGACTCTGTCTCGCCCGCCCTGTCACTATCGCTTGACCAATCGGTCAGAATGACGGGTTTCGCGGCCGGCGCCCGCAGGGGCGCGATGGTCGCAAGAGGGGGAGTGTCTGCATGGTCGTTCGCAACGTCGCCAAATTCGCGTCCGTATTGCTGGCGGGCGTCGTCGCCTGCGCGGCGGCCTATGCGGACACGGTCAAGCCCGCGGTGATCTATGATCTCGGCGGCAAGTTCGACAAGTCCTTCAACGAGGGCGTGTTCAACGGCGCAACCAAGTTCGCCAAGGACACCGGGATCGCCTTCCGCGACCTGGAGATTCAGAACGACGCGCAGCGCGAGCAGGTGCTGCGCAAATTCGCCAAGGACGGGTTCTCGCCGATCCTGATGCCGGGCTTCGCCTGGGCGACGGCGTTGGGCAAGATCGCCGATGAGTTTCCCAACACCAAATTCGCCATCATCGACATGGTGGTGGACAAGCCCAACGTGCAGTCGATGGTGTTCAAGGCCGAGGAAGGTTCGTTCCTGGTTGGCGTCATCGCCGCCAAGACCAGCAAGACCGGCAAGGTCGGCTTCGTCGGCGGCATGGACATTCCCCTCATCAGCGCGTTCGAATGCGGCTACGCCCAGGGCGTCAAGCACACGGACGCGAAGATGGGCGTCATCGCCAACATGACCGGCACGACGCCGGCGGCGTGGAACGATCCGGTCAAGGGCGGGGAACTGGCCAAGGCGCAAATCGCGCAGGGCGCCGACATCATCTACGCGGCGGCGGGTTCGACCGGGCAGGGCGTGCTCAAGGCGGCGGCGGACGCGGGCAAGTTCGGCATCGGCGTCGATTCGGACCAGGACAACCTCTATCCCGGCAAGATCCTCACCTCGATGCTGAAGCGCGTCGACGTCGCCACCTACGATTCGTTCAAGGCGGCCAAGGATGGCGCGTGGAAGGCGGGCATCCAGGTGTTCGGCCTCGCCAACAACGGCGTCGGCTACGCCGAGGACCAATGGAACAAAGACATCCTGACCGCCGACGCCAAGAAGGCGGCCGAAGCCGCCAAGGCCGACATCATCGCCGGCAAGATCAGCGTGCACGACTATATGTCCGACAACAAGTGCCCGGTGTGATCGAGGGCTAAAGGCGCGGCCCGCGGCGACGCGGGCCGCCCGTCATGGCGAGGAGCGCAGCGACGAAGCCATCCAGCCCGCCGCCGCTCGAAGTTCGCAGGTTCGATTTCGGAGGGGCTGGATTGCTTCGCTTCGCTCGCAATGACGGACGCGTGAGCCGCGGCGGAGACGCTTCGTGACCGACGCCATGCGCGCGCCCCCCGCCATCGAACTCATCGGCGTCGACAAAAGCTTCGGCCCCGTCCACGCCAACAAAAACGTCAATCTGCGCGTCGAGCGCGGCGTCATCCACGGCATCGTCGGCGAGAACGGGGCCGGCAAATCGACGCTGATGTCGATCCTCTACGGTTTCTACGAAGCGGACGCCGGCGAAATCCGCGTCAACGGCGAGGCCGTGCGCATCCGCTCCTCGCGCGAGGCGATCAGCCACGGCATCGGCATGGTGCATCAGCATTTCATGCTGGTGCCGCCGCTCAGCGTGCTGGAAAATGTGATGCTCGGCGCCGAGGGCGGGGCTTTGCTGAAGGCGGGCGCGGCCGCCGTGCGGGTGAAATTAGCGCATCTGGCGAAGGAATACGCGCTGGAGGTCGATCCCGACGCCATTGTGGGCGAACTCTCGGTCGGCTTGCAGCAGCGCGTCGAAATCCTCAAGGCGCTGGTGCGCGGGGCGGAAATTCTCGTGCTCGACGAGCCGACGGCGGTGCTGACGCCGTCGGAGGCGGATCAGTTGTTCGAGATGCTGCGGGTGCTGAAATCGCAGAACAAGACGATCGTGTTCATCACCCACAAGCTGCGCGAGATCATGTCGCTGACCGACCGCGTCTCGGTGATGCGGCGCGGCGAGATGGTGGCGACGTTCGAGACGGCCGCGACCTCGCCGCCGGAACTCGCCGACGCGATGGTTGGCCGCAAGGTGATCCTCAAGATCGACAAGGGCCCCGCCCATCCCGGCGCGGTCGTGCTGGAGGCGCGCGGTTTGAGCGTGCGCGACGATCGCGGCGTGACGCGGTTGAGCGATGTCTCGTTCGCGCTGCGCGCCGGCGAAATCCTCGGCGTCGCCGGCGTGGCGGGCAACGGCCAATCCGAATTGCTGGAGGCGTTGGCCGGCATCCGGCCGCTGAGCGCGGGCGAAATCCGGTTGAACGGCGCCGTGCTGCCGTCTTCGGCGCGCGACCCGAAGGCGATGCGCCGGCACGGCGTCGGCCATGTGCCGGAGGACCGGCATCGCGTCGGCCTCATCATGCCGTTCGAGGCGTGCGAAAGCGGCATGCTCGGCTTCCACGACGAGAAGGTTTACGGCGCCGGCGTTTTGTTTGATCGCGCGGCGATCGTCGCCGACGAGGCGGCGAAGATGGAGGCCTACGACATCCGCCCGCGCGCGCCTTTGTTGAAGACCGCCAATTTCTCCGGCGGCAACCAGCAGAAGATCGTGCTGGCGCGCGAGATCGAGCGCAACCCCGCCGTGATCCTGATCGGCCAGCCGACGCGCGGCGTCGACATCGGCGCGATCGAATTCATCCACAAGCGCATCGTCGCGATGCGCGACGCGGGCAAGGCGGTGCTGCTGGTGTCGGTCGAACTCGACGAGATTTTCGCGCTGGCCGACCGCATCGTCGTGCTGTGCGGCGGCCGCGTGACCGGCGAGCGCCGGCCGGAGGAGACCAACGCGCAGGACCTCGGGCTGTTGATGGCCGGCGTCGCCGAGCGCGCGGCATGAGCGCGCCGCACAAACCCCTGCCTGGCTGGGCCGATGTCGCGCTGATCCCGCTGATCAACGTCGCCGCCGCCTTCATCATCTCCGGTCTGGTGGTGCTCGCCATCGGCGAGAACCCGCTCGAAGCGGTGCGGTTGCTGATCGGCGGCGCGCTCGGCGATCTCGAAGGCGTCGGCTTCACGCTCTATTACGCCACGAGCTTCATCTTCACCGGGCTGGCGGTGGCTCTGTGTTTCCACGCCGGGTTGTTCAACATCGGCGTCGAGGGGCAGGCCTATGTCGCAGGGCTGGGCGCGGCGCTGGTCGGGCTTTATCTGCCGCTGCCGGGTTATGCGCAGGCCGTCGCCGCGATCGTCGCGGCGGCTTTGTTCGGCGCGGCGTTCGCGGCGATTCCGGGCTATCTCCAGGCCAAGCGCGACAGCCATATCGTCATCACGACGATCATGTTCAACTATATCGCCTCGGCGCTGATGGGTTATCTGCTCGTCAACGTGCTGCGCAACCCGGCGCAGATGAACCCGGAGACGCTGCCGTTCCCGCGCGGCGGCACCGTGCCGCAACTGTTCGAATTGCTGAAGCCGCTGGGGATCGTCTGGCCGGTGACGCCGCTCAACCTGTCGTTCTTTCTGGCGCTGATCGCGGCCTTCTTCGTCTGGTTGCTGATCTGGCGCACGCGGCTCGGCTATGAAATCCGCGCCGTCGGCGTCAATCCGACGGCGGCCGTCTATGGCGGCGTGTCGCCGGCGCGCATCACGATCATTGCGACGCTGCTGTCGGGCGCGCTGGCGGGCGGGCTCGCGGTCAATGTCATTCTCGGCGAGGAGCATCGGCTGGTGCTCGAATTCACCGCCGGCTTCGGCTTCGTCGGCATCGCGGTCGCCTTGATGGGCCGCGCCCATCCGCTCGGCATCGTGCTGGCGGCGATCCTGTTCGGCGTGCTGTATCAGGGCGGGGCGGAACTGGCGTTCGACAAGCCGAAGATCAGCCGCGACATGATCGTGGTGATCCAGGGCCTGGTGGTGCTGTTCGCCGGCGCGTTGGAGCACATGTTCCGTGCGCCCGTGGCGGCGCTGCTGGCGCGTCGCGTCAGCCAGCCGCCGATCTGAGGCCGTCATGGAGAGCTTCGATTCGCTCGTCGTCATCCTCGCCTCGGCGATCCGGCTCGGCGTGCCGTTGATTCTGGCCTGCATGGCGGGGCTGTGGTCGGAGCGCTCCGGCGTGGTCGACATTGGGCTCGAAGGCAAGATGCTGACGGGCGCCTTCGCGGCGGCGATGGTCGCCACCTTCACCGGCGACGCCTGGATCGGCCTGCTGGCGGGCGTGGCGGCCTCGGTGGTCGTCTCGCTGATCCACGGTTACGCCTCGATCGACCAGCGCGCCAACCAGATCGTCTCCGGCACCGCGATCAACATGGTCGCCGACGGCATGACGGCGCTGATCGGCAACGCGATCTGGAGCCAGGGCGGCCGCACGCCGCAACTGCCCGACAGCGCGCTGTTCCACCCGATCTCGCTGCCGTTCGAGGCCGCGCTCGCGCCCGTGCCGATCCTCGGGCCGATCTATCGCCATCTGATCTCGCACCACGACCTCATCACCTATTTCGCCTTCGCGCTCGCGCCGCTGACCTATTGGGCGCTCTATTCCACCCGGTTCGGGCTGCGGCTGCGCGCGGTCGGGGAGAACCCGGCGGCGGTGGATACGGCCGGCCTTTCGGTGCGCGGGCTGCGCTACGCCGCGGTGATGATCTGCGGCGTGCTGGTCGGGCTGTCGGGGGTCTATCTGTCGCTCGCCCAGGCCGCCTATTTCCAGCCGCACATGAGCGCCGGCAAGGGTTTTATCGCGCTCGCCGCGCTGGTGTTCGCGAAATGGCGGCCGTGGCCGGCGCTGGCGACCTGCCTGCTGTTCGGCTTTCTCGACGCGCTGTCGATCAGGTTGCAGGGCGCGGTGATTCCCGGCGTCGGCGAAGTGCCGGTGCAGGCGATCCAGGCCTTGCCCTATATCATGACCGTCGTGCTGCTGGCCGGCTTCATCGGCAAGGCGATTCCGCCAAAGGCTTCCGGACTGCCCTATGTCAAAGAACGTTGAGGCGTTGTTCGCGGCGGCGAAGCAGGCGTTCGACAACGCCTATGCGCCCTATTCAAAATTCCCGGTCGGCGCGGCGTTGCGGACGCCGGAGGGCGAGATTTTCGCCGGCTGCAACGTCGAGAACGCCGCCTATCCGCAAGGCGCCTGCGCCGAGACGGGGGCGATCGCGGCGATGGCGCTCGCCGGCCGGCGGCGCATCGCCGAGGTCGTCGTCGTCGGCGGCGGGGCGGGGCTGTGCACGCCGTGCGGCGGCTGCCGGCAGCGCTTGCGCGAATTCGCCGGGCCGGACGTCGTGATCCATGTCGCCGGGCCGCAGGGGTTGCGCGCCAGCTTCACTTTGGCGCAACTGCTGCCGCAATCCTTTGGGCCGGAGAATTTGGAATGAGCCGCTTGTTTTCCCCCCTCGCGCTCGGCGGTCTGACGCTGGCGAACCGCATCGTCATTGCGCCGATGTGCCAATATTCGGCCGACGACGGCTCGGCCTCGGATTGGCATCTGATCCATCTGGGTTCGCTGGCGCTGTCGGGCGCCGGACTGCTGGTCATCGAAGCGACGGCGGTGAGCGCGGAAGGGCGCATCACGGCGCGCGATCTCGGCCTCTATAGCGACGCCAACGAGCACGCGCTCGCCCGCGTGCTGGAGGTGTTGCGCAAATATTCGCCGATGCCGCTGGCGATTCAACTCGCCCACGCCGGGCGCAAGGCCTCGACCGCCAGGCCCTGGGAGGGCGGCTTGCAGATCGCCTCCGACGCGCCGGGCGGCTGGATCGCCAGCGCGCCCTCGGCGCTGGCCTATGGGCCGCGCGAGGAGGCGCCGCGGGCGCTCGACCGGGCCGGGCTCGCGCAGGTGCGCGCGGACTTCGTCGCCGCCGCGCGCCGCGCCGACCGGCTCGGCCTCGACGGGATCGAGCTGCACGGCGCACACGGCTATCTCCTGCACGAATTCCTGTCGCCGCTCGCCAACCAGCGCGACGACGAATACGGCGGCAGGCTCGAAAACCGCATGCGCTTTCCGCTCGAAGTGTTCGACGCGGTGCGCGCGGCGGTCAATCCGGCGAAGCCCGTGTGGATGCGGCTGTCCGCGACCGATTGGGTCGAGGGCGGCTGGGACGTCGAGGACAGCATCGTCCTGGCGCAGGCGTTGGAGAAGCGCGGCGCGGCGGCGACGCATGTGTCGAGCGGCGGCGTGTCGCCGTTGCAGGCGATCAAGCTGGGGCCGGGCTATCAGGTCGGCTTGGCGGCGGCGGTGAAACGGGCGACGCATACGCCGGTGATCGGTGTCGGCCTCATCACCGAGCCGGAGCAGGCGGAGGCGATTCTGCAAGCGGGCGAAGCCGACGCCATCGCCATCGGCCGCACCGCGCTCTACGATCCGCGCTGGCCCTGGCACGCGGCGGCGAAGCTGGGGGCGGAGGTCGAGGCGCCCAAACCCTATTGGCGCTCGCAGCCGCGCGAATTGAAAACCCTGTTCGCGGGGGCGAAGATTTTTCAGCGATGAGCCGCTTCTTGTTTGCCAATCGGGCCGGGAACGCCGACACTTGACGCCATGAGCGACCAACCCGCCCGCGCCGAAATCGCGTTCCGCTTCCGTGGGCGCAACGTCTCGCTGCAAGTCTTTCCGCCCGACCGGACGCTGCTCGACTGGCTGCGCGAGGAAGCGAGCGCCAAGGGGACGAAGGAGGGCTGCGCCGAGGGCGATTGCGGCGCCTGCACCGTGGTGTTGCGCCGGCCGCGCGCGGCGGGCCTCGCTTATGAGCCCGTCAACGCCTGCATCCTGCTGCTCGGCCAGATCGACGGCGCCGAATTGCTGACGGTGGAGGATCTCGCTGTCGGCGAGACGCTGCATCCCGTGCAGCAGGCTCTGGTCGATTTCCACGGCTCGCAATGCGGCTTCTGCACGCCGGGCATCGTGATGAGCCTGTTCGCGCATTATCACGACGGCGTCGCGGCGACGCGCGACAGCGTCAACGCCACGCTGGCGGGCAACCTGTGCCGCTGCACCGGCTACCGGCCGATCGTCGAGGCGGCGCTGTCGGTGATCGACGGGACGCCGCGGGACCGGTTCGCGCAGGAGACGCCGGAGGCTTTGCCGGGCGGCGATCTGTTCGTCGGCGACGCGCAGAGCTTTTTCGCTGCGCCGGCGAGCGAGGCGGCGTTGGCGGCGCTCTACGCCGCGCATCCCGACGCGACGCTGCTTGGCGGGGCGACCGACGTCGGCCTGTGGGTGACCAAGCGGCTGCAACGGCTGCGCAAGATCATCTGGTTGGGGCGCGTCGCCGGCTTCGACGCGATCGCGAGCGAGGGCGGGGAATTGCGGCTCGGCGCCGGCGCCTCGCTGCAAGCGGCGGCGGGACCGCTGGCCGGGCTTCATCCCGATCTCGGCCTGTTGATGGCGCGCTTCGGCTCGATGCAAGTCCGCGTCAGCGGCACGGTCGGCGGCAACATCGCCAACGGCTCGCCGATCGGCGATCTCGCGCCGGCGCTGATCGCGCTGGGCGCGCGCGTGGAGCTGCGCCGGGGCGAGGTCTCGCGCGAACTGCCGCTGGAAGCGTTCTTCCTCGCCTATGGCAAGCAGGATCGGCGCTCAAGCGAATATGTGCGCGCGCTGCATGTCCCGCGCCTGAAGCCGCAGCAGGCCTATCGCGCCTACAAAGTCAGCAAGCGGTTCGACGAGGACATTTCCGCCGTGATGGGCGCGTTCCGGCTCGATCTCGACGGGCGGCGCATCGCCAGCGCCCGCGTCGCCTATGGCGGCATGGCGGCGACGCCGAAACGGGCGGCGGCCTGCGAGGCGGCGCTGGTCGGCGCCTCGCTCGACGATCCCGCGACATGGCAGGCGGCCAAGGCCGCGATCTCGGCCGATTTCACGCCGCTGTCGGACATGCGCGCTTCCGCCGCTTATCGCCAGCATGTCGCGACGCAGCTTGTCGCCCGCGCGCTGACCGAAATCTCCGGAGCCGCGGCTCCCACCCGCCTCGGAGAGTTGCGTGCCGCCGAATAAGCCGACCGAAATTCCGCGCGTGCCGCAGCAGCGCGAGCGGCAGGTGGTGCACAAGCCGCACCCGCACGATTCGGCGCGGCTGCATGTGCGCGGGCTCGCGCCCTATATCGACGATCTGCGCGAGCCGCAGGGGATGCTGCATCTCGCCGTTGGCGGCGCGACAGCGGCGGCGGGGCGGCTGGTGTCGCTCGATCTGACGGAAGTTCGCGCCGCGCCCGGCGTGGTCGCGGTGCTGAGCGCGGCCGACATTCCCGGCGCCAATGACATCGCGCCTTCGTTCAAGGACGAGCCGCTGTTCGCGTTCGACGAGATTCTCTACCACGGCCAGCCTCTGTTCGCCGTGGCGGCGAGCGACCGCGATTGCGCGCGGCGGGCGGCAAAACTGGCGCGGATCGAGATCGCGGCGACCGCGCCGGCGCTGAGCGTCGACGACGCGCTCGCGTCAGGCGCGCGCGTGCTGCCGGATTACGAATTCGGCCGCGGCGACGTCGAGGCGGCGCTGGCGGCGGCGCCACATCGGCTGGAGGGCAAGTTCGCCATCGGCGGCCAGGAGCATTTCTATCTCGAAGGGCAGGTCTCGATCGCCACGCCGGGCGAGGGGCGGGAAATGACGGTGCACGCCTCGACGCAGGACCCGACCGAGGTGCAGCACATCGTCGCGCGCATCCTGGGCGTGCCCGACGCCTTCGTGAATGTGGAGACGCGCCGGATGGGCGGCGGCTTCGGCGGCAAGGAGAGCCAGGCCTGCGCCTGGGCGGCGATGGCCGCGCTCGCCGCCCATGTCACCGGCGCCCCTTGCAAGATCCGGCTCGACCGCGACGACGATTTCGTGTTGACCGGCAAGCGCCACGCCTTCCGCGACGATTGGCGCGTCGGGTTCGACGATGCCGGCCGCGTCAGCGTCTACGATGTGGCGCTCAACGCCAATTGCGGCTGCTCGGCCGATCTGTCGCCGGGCGTGGTCGATCGGGCGATGTTCCACGCCTCCAACGGCTATTATCTCCCCGTCGCGCGGGTGGCCTCGCGCCGGCTCAAGACCAACATCGTCTCCGCCACCGCCTTTCGCGGCTTCGGCGGACCGCAGGGGATGATCGGCATCGAGCGGGCCATGGAGGCCATCGCGCGCCAGACCGGGCGCGACGCGCTCGACGTCAGGCTCGCCAACCTGTACCGGCCGGGCGGCGATCTCACGCCGTACAACATGACGGTCGAGGATTGCGAGACGCTGCCGGCGATCCTGGCCGATCTCGAAGCCTCCAGCGATTATCGGGCGCGGCGCGCGGCGGTCGCCGCCTTCAACGCGTCGAGCCCGATCCTGAAGAAGGGGCTGGCGCTCACCCCCGTGCAGTTCGGCATCTCGTTCACGCTGATCCATCTCAATCAGGCCGGCGCGCTGGTGCATGTCTATTCCGACGGCTCGATCCAGCTCAATCACGGCGGCACCGAGATGGGGCAGGGGCTGTTCACCAAGGTCGCGCAAGTGGTGGCCGAGGAATTCGGCGTGCCGCTCGATTACGTCCGCATCACCGCCACCAACACCGCCAAAGTGCCGAACGCCTCGCCGACCGCCGCCTCGTCGGGCACCGACATCAACGGCATGGCGGCGAAAATCGCGGCGGGCGAAATTCGCGCCCGGATGGCGGGCTTCGCGGCGGAAAGCTGGGGTCTGCCGGTCGACGAGGTCGAGTTCCGCGACGGTCGCGTGTTCGGCGGCAACGCCTCGATGAGCTTTGGCGAACTGGCGAAAGCCTGCCGGCTCAACCGCGTCGGCCTGTCGGCGGCGGGCTATTACAAGACGCCCGACATTTCCTGGGATCGCGCCAACGCCAAGGGCAAGCCGTTCTTCTATTTCGCCTATGGCGCCTGCTGCGCCGAGGTGGCGATCGACACGCTGACCGGGGAATGTCGCGTGCTCGGCGCCGATATTCTGCACGACGTCGGCTCGTCGCTGAACCCGGCGATCGATCTGGGGCAGGTGGAGGGCGCGTTCGTGCAGGGCATGGGCTGGGTGACGACGGAGGAACTGGTCTGGGACGATCGCGGGCGGCTGACGACGCACGCGCCGGCGACCTACAAGATCCCCGTCGCTTCGGATGCGCCGGCGCGCTTCAACACCCGGCTGCATCTGCGGCCGAACCCGACCGAGAGCCTCTATCGCTCCAAGGCGGTCGGCGAGCCGCCGTTCATGCACGGCATCGCCGTCTATTGCGCGATCCTCGATGCGGTGCACGCGACGGCGCCGCACGGCCACCCCGATCTGGCCTCGCCGGCGACGCCGGAGGCGATCCTCGCCGCGATCGGCTCGCTGCGATGAGCGCCACCGGCGAACTATGGCGCGACGCGACCGAGCGGCTCGCGCTGGGGCAGGCGCGGCTGATCGACCTCTGGGGCGACGAGGGCGCGGTCTGCCTCGCGCTCGCCGCGCCGCAGGTGCAAATCCTGCGGCTCGCCTGTCCGGACGGCGGCTTTCCCTCGCTCGCCGCCGCGCATCCCGGCGCGATCCGGCTGGAGCGGGCGCTCGCCGACCTGCACGGGCTGGAGCCGCGCGGCGCGACGGACCGGCGGCCCTGGCTCGATCACGGCCGCTGGCCGCAGTCGGCGCCGCAGCCGCCTTACGCGTTTCGCACGGCGGAAGGGCCGGGGCTGCATCAGATTCCGGTCGGCCCGGTGCATGCCGGCATCATCGAGCCCGGCCATTTCCGCTTTCACGCCAGCGGCGAGACGGTGGTGCGGCTGGAGGAGCGGCTCGGCTATGTCCACAAGGGCGTCGAGCGGCTGGCGCGCGGGGCGAGCCTGGCCGTCGGGGCGACGCTGGCCGGCCGCGTCAGCGGCGATTCCACCGTCGCCTACGCCTACGCCTATGCGCGCGCCGTTGAGATGGCGCTTGGCGTCGAGGCTCCGCCCCGCGCGGTGTGGTTGCGCGCGCTGATGGCGGAACTGGAGCGGATCGCCAATCACCTCGGCGATTTCGGCGCCGTCTGCAACGACGCCGCCTTTTCGCTGATGCACGCCCACACCGGCATCTGGCGCGAGCGCACCTTGCGCGTGGCGCAGGCCGCGTTCGGGCATCGGCTGATGATGGACGCCATCGTTCCCGGCGGGGTCGCGGTCGATCTGACGCCGGCGGGCGCGCAGGCGATCCGCGCCCATCTCGCGGCGCTGCGGCCGGCGCTGGCGCGGCTGGTCGAGCTTTACGACGACACTGCCTCGTTGCAGGACCGCACGGTCGGCACGGGGATTCTGTCGGCCGAGTTGGCGCGGCTTTGGGGCGCGGGCGGCTTCGTCGGGCGCGCGTCGGGGCGCGATTTCGACGCACGGCGCGATCACGCCTATGCGCCTTACGACGTGTTGCCGGTCGAGCCGGTCGTGCGCGAAAATGGCGACGTGGATGCGCGGGTGCGGGTGCGGATCGGCGAGATCGAGCAGAGTTGCATGCTGGTCGAGCAGATGCTCGACGCGCTGCCGCAGGGCGGCCTGACGGGGGATTTGCCCTTGCGCGCCGGCGAGGGCTACGCCTTGGTGGAGGGCTTTCGCGGCGACGTGTTCGTCCATGTGCGGATCGGCGCCGACGGTCGGCTCGCCTGTCTGCGGCCGCGCGATCCCTCGTGGTTCCAGTGGCCGCTGCTGGAAGCGGCGATCGAGGGCAACATCGTCGCGGATTTTCCGCTATGCAACAAGTCGTTCAACTGCGCCTATTCCGGGGTCGATCTGTAAGCCATGCGCCGCACGCTGCTTGAAGGGCTGAAGACGCCGCTCGCCGAGGTCGCGCCCGCGTCCGACGACGCCGAAATCGCGGCGCTGGCGGCGGAATTGCGCCAGGGCTCCTACGCCCGGCTCGGGCGCGGCCTGTCGATCCGCCTCGTCGACGCCGGCTCCTGCAACGGTTGCGAACTGGAGATCAACGCGCTCGGCAACGCCTATTACGATCTGGAGCGGTTCGGCCTGAAATTCGTCGCTTCGCCCCGCCATGCCGATGTGGTGCTGGTGACCGGCCCGGTGACGCTGAACATGCGCGAGGCGCTGGAGCGCACCTACGCCGCGACGCCGGCACCGAAATGGGTGGTCGCCGCCGGCGCCTGCGCCCGCGACGGCCATGTGTTCAAAGGCTCCTACGCCGTCGTCGACGGCGTCGCCGCGGTGCTGCCGGTCGATCTCTACATTCCCGGCTGTCCGCCGACGCCGAACGCGCTCTTAAAGGGGCTGATCGCGCTGATGCGCGGGCCTCAGGCCAAAGCCTGATCGAGGTCGGCGATCAGGTCCTCGACGTCTTCGAGCCCGATCGACAGCCGCACCACGTCCGGCCCGGCGCCGGCGGCCGTCTTTTGCGCGTCCGACAGCTGGCGGTGCGTGGTCGAGGCGGGGTGGATCACGAGGCTGCGGGTGTCGCCGATATTGGCGACATGGCTGAACAATTGCAGCTTGCTGACGAGATCGACGCCCGCCTGATAACCGCCCTTGACGCCGAAGGTGAACACGCCGCCGACGCCGCGCGGGCACAGCCTTTGCGCCAGCGCGTAATCCTTGTTGCTCTCCAGCCCGGCGTAGGAGACCCAGCCGACCTTGGCGTGGCCGGCCAGATGTTTGGCGACAGCGAGCGCATTGTCGCAATGGCGGCGCATCCGCAGGCTCAGCGTCTCGACGCCGGTGAGGATCAGGAAGGCGTTGAACGGCGACAGCGCCGGGCCGAGATCGCGTAAGCCCAGCACGCGACAGGCGATGGCGAAGCCGAAATTGCCGAAGGTCTCGGCCAGCACCATGCCGTTATATTCCGGCCGCGGCGCCGACAGCATGGGATAGCGCGCGTCGCCGAGCCATTCGAACGAACCGCAATCGACGATCATCCCGCCCATCGAATTGCCGTGGCCGCCGAGAAATTTGGTCGCGGAATGGACGATGATGTCGGCGCCGTGCTCGGCCGGGCGCAACAGATAGGGCGTCGCCAGCGTGTTGTCGACGATCAGCGGCAGCCGCGCCTCGCGGGCGATTTTGGCGATCGCGTCGATGTCGCACACGACGCCGCCGGGATTGGCGATCGATTCGGTGAAGATCGCGCGCGTCTTGTCGTTGATGGCGGCCTTGAACGTGTCGGGCTCGTCGGGGTTGGCCCAACGGACGGTCCAGCCGTAGTTCTTGAAGGCGTGGTTGAACTGGTTGATCGAGCCGCCGTAGAGCTTGGTTGAGGCGACGAATTCGTCGCCCGGCCGCATCAATGTGTGGAACACCAGCATTTGCGCGGCGTGGCCGGAGGCGACGGCGAGCGCGGCGGGGCAACCTTCGAGCGCAGCGATGCGCTCCTCCAGCGCCGCATTGGTCGGATTGGTGATGCGGGTGTAGATGTTGCCGAACGCTTGCAGACCAAACAAGGAGGCGGCGTGATCGACGTCGTCGAACACGAAAGCGTTGGTCTGGTAGATCGGCGTGATACGGGCGCCGGTGGTCGGGTCGGGGCGGGCGCCGGCGTGGATCGACAGGGTCGAGAAACCGGGTTCGTCGTTGCTCATGTCAGCGCCCTCCGTGATGGGCGCGATTTAGACTGATGCGGCGGGGTCGGGCAAACGAATCCGCACGCGCCGGTTCTGCTTGCCCTTCTTTTCGATGCCCGTCACCTCGATGCGGCCGATCTCGGCGAGCCGCGCGACATGCGTGCCGCCGCAGGGTTGCAGGTCGAGGCCGGCGATCTCGACCAGACGCACGCGGCCGGCGCCCGTCGGCGGCTTGACCTTCATCGTCTTGACCAGACCGGGGTTGGCCGCGAGCTCTTCGTCGGTGATCCAGCGCGTCGTCACCGCCGCGTCGGTCGCCGTCAGCTCGGCCAGCCGCGCCTCGATCTCGGCGCGGTCGAACGCGGTCTCGCCGGAATCGAAATCGAGCCGCCCCTCCGCCTCGCCGACCGAGCCGCCGGTGACGGGATAGGGCAGCACGACGGACAGCAGATGCAGCGCGGTGTGGGCGCGCATCCTGTCATAACGGGTCGCCCAGTCGAGCCGGGCGGTCACGCGCTCGCCGGGCGCAGGCAGGGGTGCGCCTTCGGCGGGGACGAGCAGGATGGTCTGGCGGTCGGAATCGTAAACCGTGTCGGCGATGGCGATTTCGCCGCCATCGGCGCGCGCCAGCGTCCCCCGGTCGCCCGGTTGGCCGCCGCCTCGGGGATAGAACAGCGCGACGTCGAGGCGGATGCGGCCGGGCGCGGCGTCGCGCACGACAGCGGCGGCCTCGCGCACGTAAGGATCGGATCGGAACAGCGGTTCGCTCATTGCCGCTGCGTTAGCACGCGCGCGCGCGGCGCCAAAACGGGAATAGCGCGCATTTGCAGACGTCGCGCAGCATGGCGTTAACTCATTTCCGCAGCCCTTCCTTCATGGCGCGGCGCCATAAGAAGGAAGTTCCCGCGAGCGAGGCGGGGAAAACTGCGAACGACAGGCGATGTGGAAGAAGTTACGCGAACTGATGACGGTGGCGGGAGACGATCTCGATCTCGTCAAAGCTCAATATCGTGTGTTCGCCAAGCAAATTCCGCTGCTATATTTCATCCTTTGCGTCAACACGCTGGCGATCGTCTATACGTTCGCGCGCTTCGGGCATCAATGGATCACGGCTTATCTTCCCGGCGTGCTGGTCGCGTTCTGCATCTCGCGCGGCTTCACGTGGTGGCGCCGGGGCGATCAGGAGGTCTCGACCGAGGCCGCGCTGCGGTTGATGCGTGCGACGACGTGGCTCGGAATTGCGCTGGCGGCGGTGTTCAGCGCCTGGGGATTCGCGATCTACGGTTATGGCGACGCCTACGCCAAGGGGCAGATGGTGTTCTTCCTCGCGCTGACCATGATCGCCTGCACCTTCTGCCTCACCCAGTTGCGGGCGGCCGCGCTCAGCGTCGCCTTCATCGGCGTGGGGCCCTACAGCGTGTATTTCTTCTTCGCCGACCACGGCAATTTCCGCGCCCTCGCGGTCATCCTCGCGCTGGTCTCGATCGGCATGGTGACGACGATCCTGCGCAACTACGACGATTTCGCCCGGCTGGTGATCTCGCAGCGCGCGCTGCTGGCCGAACATAAGGAGACGTTGCGGCTGGGCGAGGAAAACTCGCGGCTGGCCAATCTGGACCCGCTCACCGGGCTCGCCAACCGGCGCCGGTTCATCGCCCGCCTGACCGAGCTGTCCGGCGCGGCGCCGCTCGCCATGGCCTTCCTCGATCTCGACGGCTTCAAGACCGTCAACGACGAACACGGCCACGAAGTCGGCGACGCGCTGATCGCTTATGTCGCGAAGGCGTTCGCGCAATGCCTGCCCGAGGGGGCGTTGCTGGCGCGGCTCGGCGGCGACGAATTCGCCGCGCTGGTCTCAGGCCCGGAGGCTGCGCGCGAGATACTGGCGTTCGCCAAGGCGGCCTGCGCGCGGCTGGAGCACGCGCTGCCGATCGGCGCGCGCTCGGTCCATGTCGGCGTCAGCATCGGCGTCGCGACGGCGGCGGCGGGCGATTGCGACGCCCACGAACTGCTGCGCCGCGCCGATGTCGCGATGTATCACGTCAAGGCCAACGGCAAGGGCGGCGTCAAGCTCTACGGCGGCGAACTCGACCACGACCGGCGCATGCAAAGCGCGCTGAAGGACGAAATCTGCGGCGGCCTCGATCGCGGCGAATTCGAGATGCATTACCAGCCGATCGTCGATGCGCGGTCGAAGGAGATCGTCTCCGTCGAGGCGTTGCTGCGCTGGCCCGCGCGCGCGGGCGGGCCGCTTGGCCCCGACGCGTTCATCCCGACCGCCGAGGGCGAGGGGTTGATCGACGCGCTCGGCCTGTTCGCGTTGCGCCGCGCCTGCGAGGATTTTCTCAGCTTCGACAAGATCGCGGTCAGCGTCAACGTCTCGCCGGCGCAGTTCCGTGACCCCGATTTCGAGCGCAAGGTGGCCAGGGTGCTGGCCGAGACCGGTTTTCCCGCCCAGCGGCTGAGCCTTGAGGTGACCGAGGGGTATCTGATCGGCAATCCAGAGCGCGCGGCCAGCGTGATCGACGCGCTCAAGGCGATGGGCGCCTCCGTCGTGCTCGACGATTTCGGCGCCGGCTACACCAGCATCGCCTATCTGCAGAAATACGGCTTCAGCGCCATCAAGATCGACCGCTCGCTGGTCGCGCGCATCGGCGAGGACGAAAAGGCGCGGGTGCTGGTGACCGGCGTCATTTATCTCGCCAACGGGCTCGACATGCCGGTGACGGCGGAAGGCGTCGAGACCGAGGAGCAGGCGCGGCTGCTGCGCCTCGCCGGCTGCCAGAACTTGCAAGGCTTCCGGTTCTATCGGCCCAAACCGCTGCGCGATTGGCTCGGCCTCGGCCTGCTGGCGCCGACGCGATTGGCCGCGCGCGGTTAAACCCCGCCCCAAACCTCTGTCGCCACTTCGACGCAGCGCGCCAGCTTTGTCCACTGGTCGGCCTCGGTCAGGTCGTTGCCGTGCGCGGTCGAGGAGAAGCCGCACTGGTGGCTCAGCGCGCATTGCTCCAGCGGCACGTAATGGGCGGCCTCGTCGATGCGGCGCTTGATCTCGTCCTTCGGTTCGGCGGCGGCGTGTTTGGACGACATCAGGCCGAGCACGACCGTCACGCCCTTGGGCGTGAAGCGCAACGGCGCGAAATCGCCGGAGCGCTCGTCGTCGTATTCGAGGAAGAAGCCGTCGATTTTCATCTCGTTGAGCAGGATTTCCGCCACCGGCTCATAGCCGCCCTGCGCCACCCAGGCGCTCTTGAAATTGCCGCGGCAGAGATGGACCGTGATCGTCATGTCCTTCGGCCGGTCGCGGATCGAATCGTTGACCAGCTTGCAATAGAGCCGGACCAGCGCGTCGGGATCGTCGCCGCGCGCGCGCGTGCGCTCGCGGATCGCGGGGTCGCAGAGATAGGCGAGGTTGGTGTCGTCCAGCTGCAAATAGCGCAGGCCGCGGCGGGCGAGATCGTTGACTTCGTCGCGATAGGCGGCGGTGAGGTCGTCGTAGAAATCCTCCAGCTTCGGATAGACCCGGTCGCTGATCGCCTCGCGCCCGCCGCGGAAATGCAGCATCGACGGCGCGGGGATGCAGACTTTGGGCGTCGCGCCGACGACGCCCTTGAGGAAATCGTAATCGGCGCCCTGGATCGGCGAGGCATGTTTGATCTTGGATTCGACATGCATGGTCGGCGGCTTGAAGCCGACCTGGGTGCCGTCGTCCTTGCGGAAGGCGGAGGAGAACTCGCCGTAGCGGACCTCGACGCCGTCGAGCTTTTCGAGGAAATCGACGTGGAAATAGGTGCGGCGGAACTCGCCGTCGGTGATCCCCTTCAGGCCGACCGATTCCTGGTTCTTCACCACCTCGCGGATGCACTCGTCCTCGACGGCGCGCAAGGCTTCGGCGGTGATCTCGCTGGCGAAGAATTTCTCCCGCGCCTGGCGCAGGCGCGCGGGGCGCAGGAAGCTGCCGACGTGGTCGGCGCGGAACGGCGGGGACATGGCTCCTCCCAAAGGTTTCGCCAAGGTTAGCACCAGACGCGGCGCCCGCCAAGTTGATAACTCAACTTTTTTCGGCAAACCGCGCTTGGGCGAAACTTTACCTGTCGCGGGTAAGCTCGCGGCCAGGCCACAGGTTTTCGCGCGCTCAGCGGAGGATTGCGAGTTTTGCCGGCTTCGATGCACGCCTTGCTGCGTTATTTCGCCGCGCCCCTGCGGCCGCGCCCGCGCGCGGGCGGCCGCCTGAGCGAACTCGACGGCGTGCGCGGCTGGGCGGCGCTCGGCGTCGTCTGCTTTCATGTGTTCTGGGAGACGATGTATGTGCGCGCGCCGGAAATGCGCAACATCGTCACCGGCGTGCTGTTCGACGGCGGGCTGGCGGTGTCGATCTTCTTCGTCCTTTCGGGCGAAGCCTTGTCGGCGCCGTTCTTTCAGGGCAAGGGCGACGCGGCCGTGCGGGCGCTGGCGATCAAGCGTTACACGAGACTGGCGCTGCCGGTGCTGGCGTCCTGCGCGCTGCTGTGGGCGCTGGGCGCGGCGCGGCTGATCTATGTCGATCAGGCGGCCGCCATCGCCGGCAATTCGCATTGGCTGACCGGCTGGCTCGCCTTTCCGCTCACGCTCGCCGGCCTGGTCAAATATGCGCTGTTCGAGGTGTTCACGCTGGTGCGGCCGGCGCAGGAATGGAATCCGTTCCTGTGGACGATGGGGGTGGAGCTCGACGGCTCGCTGCTCGTGTTCGCGATCCTGTTGTTCGCGCGCGATTGGAAGGGCGCGCGCGGCCTGCTGCTGCTGGCGGCGGTCGCGCTGGCGTTCTCGCCGATGCGGGCGGCGCAGAACGTCTCCTGCTTTCTGGTTGGCCTGCTGTTCGCTGATTTCCGCGCCGCCGGCGGTTTTGCCGCGCTGGCGCAGAGCGGCCGGGGCGCCTTGTTCGCCACCGCGCTGGCGGGCGTGATGCTCGACGCGGGCGCTGCGGCCTATTCCGGCCATCACGACCACAAGAACCTCTATGCGATCGCGATGCTGTTCCTGGTGTTCGCGACGCCGGCGGCCAGCGCCTTCTTCCGCGCGCCGCTGTCGCAATTCCTCGGCAAAATCTCGTTCCCGCTCTATCTCGTGCAATTCCCTGTCATCGTCGCGCCGATGTCGGCGGCGATGGTTTTGGCGGAAGGCCACGGCGCGTTCGGCCGGCCGATGGCCTATGCGATCGGCGTCGCCGCCGTCGGGTTGGCGGTCGGGCTGGCTTATGCGTTCCTGCCGGTCGAGCGCCTCACCGCGACGGTCGGCGCCGCGCTGGTGGCCTGGGCGCGCCCCGGTCAGGCCCGCCTTAGCGCCTCCGCGGTCAAATCGGCGATGCGGGGATAGGCGGCGCCATCGCCTCGGGGGCGAGCTGGGTCGGCAGGCCGTCGATGCTCGCCATGTTCTTCTTGCCCCAATATTTCCGCAAGCCGTCGAGACCCTGCCGGGTCCAATAGCGCACCAGATTCTGCCGCTCGTCCCTGAAATCGTAAAGCGGAACCGCCATGCCGCACGAGGTCTGCACCAGATCGACGTCGAGCGTGACGATCTGCCGCGCGCCCGGCATTTCCTCGAAATGCGGCAACAGCGCCGCATAATCGGCGCCGCCGCGCAGGTGCGAGCGGCCCTGGCCGTAGAGCCGCAGCACCACCGGATCGCCGTCGAAGGCGCAGAACATGATGGTCAGCCGGGGATTGGCCAACAGATGCGCGCGCGTCTCGTTGCCGCTGCCGGTGCAATCGAGATAGGCGACGGCGTTGGGGCCGAGCACCGCGAACGAGGCCATGCCCTTGGGCGACACGTTGACGCGCCCCTGCGGCGCGGCGGAGGCGACGAAGAAGATTTTCTGCGCCGCGATGAAAGTCTGGTGCTGCGGTTCGAGGGCGGGGAATTTGTGCGACATGGACGTCTCTCCAGTCGCCGGTCTTGGCGCCGGCGCGGCCTCGGCGCAAGTTCCGAGGGGAACCGGAGACGCCGCCATGCAATTCATCGCCTCGCCGACCGACGCCGCGCTCGGCCTGCCGTTCTGCGCCGCCGTGCGCGTCGGCGACATGCTCTATCTCTCTGGCGCGATCGGCAATCGGCCGGGAACGCTGACGCTCGCCGAGGGCGGGCTGGCGGGCGAGACGCGGCAGGCGATGGACAATATCGGCGCGACGCTTGCA
>JAGWRL010000301.1 GCA_028876585.1 Pseudomonadota bacterium
CGGCCAAGCCGAAGAAGCCGGCCCCGGTCGCCGAGGCGGAGCCGGCCGACGACGGCGCCGACGCCGCGCCGGCCGCCGCCAGCGGCGGCTACGCCGTGCAACTGGCCGCGCCGCGCAGCGAGAGCGAGGCCAAGGCGTTGATCACCCGGTTGCAGAGCCGCTTCGCCGACGCGCTTGGCGGCACGGCGCTCGGCGTGCGCAAGGCCGAGCGCAACGGGTCGCCGATCTATCGCGTGCGCGCCGGCGGCCTCAGCCGCGCCGCCGCCTCCGCCATGTGCGCCAAGGTGAAATCCGCCGGCGGCGACTGCTACGTCGCGAAGAACTGATGCGCGCCTTCGTCTGCGGCGTCGCCGGAGCGCGCCTGCTCGCCGAGGAGCGCGCCTTCCTGCGCGAAACCCAGCCCTGGGGCCTGATCCTGTTCAAGCGCAACGTCGAGAGCCGCGAGCAATTGCGGGCGCTGACATCAGAGTTTCGCGCCGCGGTCGGCCGCCACGCGCCGGTGCTGATCGACCAGGAGGGCGGCCGCGTGCAGCGGCTCGGCCCGCCTTTGTGGAGCGCCTATCCCGCCGCCGCGCGGTTCGAGGCTGAACTCGGCGGCGCGCGCGCGGAAGAGGCGGTGCGGCTGACGATGCGGCTGATCGCGCAGGATTTGCGCGAGGTCGGCGTCGACGTCGATTGCGCTCCGGTGCTCGACGTCGCCGACGAGGCGACCCACGCCGTGATCGGCACGCGCGCCTATGCGCGCGATCCCGCGCGCGTGGCGTCGCTTGGCCGGGCGGCGATGGCGGGGCTGATGGCCGGCGGCGTCGCGCCGGTGGTCAAGCACATTCCCGGCCACGGCCGCGCCCGCGCCGACAGCCATCTCGAACTGCCCGTCGTCGCGGCGAGCCGCGCCGAGCTCGAACGCGATTTCGCGGCCTTCCGCGCGCTCAGCGACGCCCCCGCGGCGATGACCGCGCATGTCGTCTATTCCGCCATCGACCCGACCGCGCCCTGCACCACGTCGGCCAAGATGATTGGCGAGATCGTGCGCGGCGAGATCGGCTTCGACGGCCTGCTGTTCAGCGACGATCTGTCGATGAAGGCGCTCGGCGGCGCGTTCGAAGCGCGCGCCCGCGCGGCCTTCGCCGCAGGCGTCGACATCGCGTTGCATTGCAACGGCGATCTCAACGAAGCGCGCCCGGTCGCCGACGCCTCGCCGCCGCTCGCCGGCCGCGCGCTCGCCCGCGCCGAGGCGATGATGGCGAGCGCCGCCGCCGTGGACGATTTCGACGTCGCGGCCGGGCGGGCGAAGCTGGCGACGCTGTTTCCGGCGGCCTAGCGCGCCCGACGATTGGGGGGAATCCTCAATCGCCGCGCGCTTTTGAATCGGCCGCGTCGTCGGGCGTGGCGAGAGGCGCGCGGCATGTCGTCAAAGAGATCAGTCTGACGGACGGTTGAACCGCGCGGCCCCCGGCGGCGTTGTTATCGCGCCAGTTTGGCGGCGATGGCGGCGACGTGGCGGCCCTGGAAGCGCGCGCCCGCGAGTTCGTTGACTGAGGGCGTCCGTGATCCATCGCCGTCCGAAATGGTGGAGGCGCCGTAGGGCGAGCAACCCGTCACTTCCTTCACGCCCATCTGGCCCTGGAAGGAATAGGGCAGACCGACGATCACCATGCCTTGATGCAGCAGGACGGTGTGGGTCGAAAGGATCGTGCTCTCCTGTCCCCCGTGCTGGGTCGCCGAGGAGGTGAAAACGCTGCCGACCTTGCCGATCAGCTTGCCCTGAAACCAGAGCCCGCCGGTCTGATCAAGAAAGTTCTTCATCTGCGCCGCCATGTTGCCAAAGCGGGTCGGCACGCCGATGATGATGGCGTCGTAGTCGACGAGTTCGTCGACCGTGGCGATCGGCGCGGCCTGATCGAGCTTGAAATGCGACGCCTTCGCCACGCTCTCCGGCACGATCTCGGGCACGCGTTTGATCACCGCTTCCGCGCCGGCTTCGCGCGCGCCTTCGGCGACCGCGCCCGCCATGGTCTCGATGTGGCCGTAGCTCGAATAGTAGAGAATGAGGACTTTGGTCATGGTATCACCTTTGCAGTCAGGGTAGGTCGAACAGGAGGATTTGAGATTGCGGCGCCAGCGATTGGAGCCGCAATTCGCGTTCGTCGACGATCGCCGCGCCGTCGCCGGCGGCAAGCTCGACGCCGTTAAGCGAAGCGGCGCCGGTGACCATCTGCACCCACGCCCGCCGCCCCTCGCCCAGAACATGGGCGAGGCTCGCGCCGGCGTCGAGCGTCGTGGCAAACACGCTGGCGTCCTGATGGATCGGCAGCGATTGGTCGCGGCCGTCGCGCGAGGCGATCAGGCGCAGCTTGCCCTGCCGCTCGGCCTCGGGGAAGCCGCGTTGATCGTAGCGCGGCGCGACGCCCTTCGCGTCCGGCTGAATCCAGATTTGCAGGAAGTGCGCGGCTTCCGTGGCAGAAGGGTTGAACTCGCTGTGACGCACGCCGCTGCCCGCCGACATCGCCTGCACGTCGCCGGGACGGATCACCGAACCGCCGCCGAGGCTGTCGCGATGCTGCAAGGCGCCGGAGACGACATAGGAGATGATCTCCATGTCGCGGTGGCCGTGCGGCGCAAAGCCGCCGCCGGGCTGCACGGTGTCGTCATTGATGACGCGCAGCGGGCCGAAGCCCATCTGCTCGGCGTCGTAATAGTCGGCGAAGGAGAACGTGTGCCAAGAGTCGAGCCAGCCGTGATTGGCGTGACCCCGGGCGTTCGCGGGACGAAGGGTGACGGACATGACTTGCGGCCTCGTAAGACACGCGCGGCGGTGCGCCGCGCGGGAGGGGAAACGGACGTGGCCGGCTCAGAATTCCCGGCCGATAAGCGCGTCGACCGAATAACGGCCGCCGCCGCGCAGCACGAAGGAGAGCGCGACGAGGCCCCAGAGCAGCGGGTACTCGTAGCCGCCACTGGTCCAGAAATAGCCGGCGGAAATATGAACGGCGAGAACGGCGACGGCCATCAGACCGACAATCAGCGCGGCGACAGGGCGGGTGAGAAAGCCAACCGCGAGCGCGAGGCCGCCGAAGAACTCGATCAACCCGGAGAGCAAAGCGAGGGAGGGCGGCAGGCCGAGCTTGGCGGCGAAGAACTGGCCGGTGGCTTCGACGCCATAGCCGCCGAACCAGCCGAACAGCTTTTGCGCGCCGTGCGGCATCAGCATGAGGCCGGTCGCGACCCGCGCCAGCGGTTCGCCGAGCGGGCTTAGCGAGGACGTGACGCCGGTAAGGGCCGGCAGGTAGGGCTTCGAGACGTAATCGGCGGTGAGAGACATGGCGCAATCCTGTGGAAGTGGGGGCCTCGCCCCCGGTCGCCTCCCTATGCCTTGCCTAAATTCCGCGAACAATCCATCATATCGAAACAACACTGTTCGCATGGTGGCAACAATGGATCGCTTCGCCGCCGCCCAGGCTTTCGTCGCCGTCGCCGACGCCCGCTCCTTCTCCGAGGCCGCGCGCAGGCTTCGGGTCGCCAAGTCGGTCGTCAGCCGGCAGGTGGCGGCGCTGGAAGCGGCGCTCGGCGTCACGCTGCTCAACCGAACAACGCGTTCGCTCAGCCTGACCGAAGCGGGGCGCGGCTATTACGAGCGCATCGAGCGCGTGCTGGCCGATTTCGAAGACGCCGACCGCGCCGTCAGCGACACTCGCGCCGCGCCCTGCGGCAAGCTGAAAGTGAGCGCGCCGCTCAGCTTCGGCTTTCTGCATCTGGCGCCGGCGCTGAGCGACTTTCTGCTCCGCCACCCCGGCGTCAGCATGGATGTGGCGATGAACGACCGGTTCGTCGATCTCGTCAGCGAGGGTTTTGATCTCGCGGTGCGCGTCGGCACGCTCGCCGATTCCAGCCTGATCGCGCGACGCCTGGCGCCGGCGCGCCGGGTCGTGTGCGCCAGCCCCGCCTATCTCGCCGCGCGCGGCGCGCCGCAAACCCCTGACGATCTCCAGCGCCACGAGTGCCTGTTCAACGGCAATCTGGCGACCGGGCGGGAATGGCGCTTCGTTGGCGCAAAGGGGGCGCCGTGGCCGGTTGCGGTCGAAGGCCGGCTCAATCTCGACAACGGCGACGCGCTGCGCGTCGCCGCCTTGCACGGGCTCGGTCTCGCCATCCTGCCGACCTTCATCGTCGGCGCCGATTTGCAATCGGGCGCCCTGGCGACCGTGCTCGCCGATTATCTGCCGCAAGACCTTTCGATCAACGCCGTCTATCCGCAAGTCCGACATCTGTCGCCGACGGTGCGCGCCTTCGTCGACTTCCTCGCCGCCCGCTTCGGCCCCGATCCCTATTGGGATCTCGTCGGTTGAGCCCCTGCCTTCGTCCGATTGGACATGCCGCAATGGCGCGCATCGACGGCGCACGGGGGCAAGCCGATACTGCTCAACCCGGCGCGGGCCATACAAACAGGTCAGGGCGTCGCCTTTCGGCGACTTCCCGTAAACCATTGTTTTTCTGAGAATTTTTGGAGCGGGCGAAGGGATTCGAACCCTCGACCCCAACCTTGGCAAGGTTGTGCTCTACCCCTGAGCTACACCCGCATCCCGCCAGCGTCATCGACGCCGGCCATCGGCAGCGCCGACGGGCGGCTTATGGCGCCGTCGAAAACAAAATGCAACTCCCCCTCGCGCGCGCTCTGGCGTAAACGTCAGGGCGGGTTAATTAGAGCCGGCGGACGATCGCCCGGGGATGGCGGATTATCGAGAGGCGCGAGGCGAGCGAGATGAACAGGAATGTGGACCCCGCCCGGATGCGCGAGGTCCAGCCGGCGCGCCCGCTCGAAACCCCCGAAGCCAACCCGCCGCGCAGGCGGCGCGGGCGGCGGCTGATCGGCGTGATCGTGCTGGCGGCACTCGCGATTGTCGCATTCGAGCGGCTGGAGAAGCTCGCGCCGGGCACGGTCGAAAGCAAAAAGGCCGAGCCGGCCGGGCCGCCGCCGCAGACCATCCGCGCCGCGACCGCCGAGCGCGGACAGATGCCGATCACGCTCGACGCGCTCGGCACGGTGACGCCGCTGGCGACGGTGACGATCCGCACCCAGATTTCGGGCAAGCTGATGAGCGTCGGCTTCACCGAGGGGCAGCTCGTCAAGGCCGGCGACTTCCTGGCGCAGATCGATTCGCGCCCGTTTGAGGCCGCGCTCGCCCAGGCGCAGGGGCAACTGGCCAAGGACGCCTCGCTGCTGCAACAGGCGCAAGCCAATCTGGCGCGCTATCAGACCCTCAACCGGCAGGATTCGATCGCCAAGCAGCAGGTGGACGATCAGGCCTTCCTGGTCGCGCAGGACAAGGCCGCCATCGCCACCGACACCGCCCAGATCGACACCGCCAAGCTCAACATCGCCTATACCCGCATCACCTCGCCGATCACCGGCCGGGTCGGCCTGCGGCTGGTCGATCCCGGCAATTACGTGCAGCCCTCCGACGCCAACGGCCTCGTCGTCGTCACCCAGCTCGACCCGATCTCGGTGGTGTTCACCACCGCCGAGGACAATCTGCCGCGCATCAGCGCGCGCCTGGCGGCGGGGGCCAAACTGCCGGCGACCGCGTTCGACCGGGCCAATGTCAAAGCGCTGGAAGTGGGCGAACTGACCACCTTCGACAACCAGATCGACACCTCCACCGGCACGTTCAAGCTGCGCGCCACCTTCGCCAATCCCGACAATGCGCTGTTTCCCAACCAGTTCGTCAACGTGCGTTTGCTGGTCGACACGCTCAACGACGTCGTGCTCGTGCCCAACGCGGCGGTGCAACTCGGACAGAACGGGCCGTTCGTCTATGTCGTGAAGGACGGCAAGACGGTGGAGGCGCGCCAGATCAAGACCGGCGCGGCCGACGCGGCGCATACGGTGGTCGCCAGCGGCCTCGAAGCCGGCGAGAGCGTGGTGATCGACGGCGTCGATCGGCTCAAGGACGGCGCGGCGGTGCGGCTCGCCG
>JAGWRL010000031.1 GCA_028876585.1 Pseudomonadota bacterium
CGGCACCCAGCTCAAGGCCAAGCAGAAGCTCAAGGGCTATTACGGCAATATTTCCGAGCGCCAGTTCCACAAGTACTATGTGGAAGCCTTGCGCATGAAGGGTGACAGCTCCGCCAACCTGATCGGCCTGTTGGAGCGCCGGCTCGACGCGGTGGTCTATCGCGCCAAATTCGTGCCGACGGTGTTCGCCGCGCGCCAGTTCGTCAACCACGGCCACGTGCAGATCAACGGCCGCCGCGTCAACATCGCCTCGTATCAGGTGAAGGTCGGCGACGTCGTGACGATCAAGGAATCCTCGCGCCAGCTCGCCATCGTGATCGAAGCCGCCGCTCTGGCCGAGCGCGACACGCCCGATTACCTCGAAGTCGATCACGGCCACGGCACGGCCAAGATGACCCGCATCCCCGGCCTGTCCGAGGTGCCGTATCCCACCCACATGGAGCCGAACCAGGTGATCGAGTTCTACTCGCGCTGAGGTTCTTGCATTCCCGACGAGAAAGGCGGCCGAGAGGCCGCTTTTTTTGTGGGGGACGCCCCTCACGCTTTCCCTCTCCCCGCAAGCGGGGAGAGGGGACGGCAGGCGGCGCCGCCCTCACACCCTCAACGGCATCAGCACATAGAGCGCCTGGGCGCCGTCGCGGTCCATGATGATGGTGGGCGAGCCGGGGTCGGAGAGCTTCATCAGCGCGGTGTCGCCGGAAAGCTGCTGCGCGATCTCCAGCAGGTAGCGCGAGTTGAAGCCGATATCCATCGGCGCGGCGTCGTAATCGACCTCGATCTCCTCGCTGGCCGAGCCGGAATCGGGGTTGTTGACCGACAATGTCATGCGGTTGTCGGCGATCGACAGTTTTATCGCCCGCCCACGGTCCGACGAGATGGTCGAGACCCGGTCGACGGCGCGCTGGAACTGCTCCTTGTCGACCACCAGCCGCTTGTCGTTGTTGAGCGGAATGACCCTGTTGTAATCGGGGAAGGTGCCGTCGATCAGTTTCGTCGTCAGCGTCACCTCGCCGAAGCGGAAGCGCGCCTTGACCTGGCTGATCTCGATGGTGACGTCGCGCGAAAGGTCTTCGAGCAGCTTCAGAATCTCGCCGACCGCCTTGCGCGGCGCGATCACGCCCGGCATCCCGGCGGAGCCGGCGGGGGCGGGCACCTCGATGCGGGCGAGCCGGTGGCCATCGGTCGCCACCGCGCGCAAAACCGTCGCGCCGTTCGATTCCGCGGTGTGGAAATAGATGCCGTTGAGGTAGTAGCGCGTCTCCTCGGTCGAGATGGCGAATTGCGCGTTGTCGATCAGCCGGCGCAGTTCGACGGCGGGCAGGTCGAACTTGTGGGCGAATTCGCCGGTGGTCAGATCAGGGAAATCGCTCGCCGGCAGGCATTGCAGGTGGAAGCGCGAGCGGCCCGAGCGCAGCAGCAACTGCCCCGTGTCGGAGGCGATCTCCAGGCTCACCTGCGCGCCCTCGGGCAGTTTGCGCACGATGTCGTGGAAGATATGGGCCGAGACGGTGGTCGCGCCCGCGACGGCGACATCGGCGGGCGCGACTTCGGTCGCCTCCAGGTCGAGGTCGGTCGCCTTCAGTTCGAGCTGGCCGTCGCGCGCCTCGATCAGCACGTTGGAGAGGATCGGAATCGTGTTGCGCCGCTCGACGATGCGGTGAATGTGGCTGAGCGCCTTCAGCAGAGCGGTGCGCTCGATGGTGACTTTCATCTCAGGTTCCCAAAAGCTCGCCGCGCCGCGCGGAATGCGCGTTTTCCCATATCCGATCGGGAGGCGCGGCGCCGGCGGCGAAAAAAGGAGCCGGAATTTGCCTGTTCGTCCGCCCGCGCGCAAGGGCGAAGGCGCTGATTTTAGCGATTTGCCAAACCGGCGCGCCGATGCGCGCGAGCCTTTACGGCGCCTTAATACGGCCGGCTTAATCCTGGATGCGGCCGCGAGAAAACCGGGCTCCGCGGGAATAAGGGCATGTTCGGATCAGGCGGCAAACGAGGCGGGCGGCGGATCGAGCCGCGCTTCGACGATGCGCCCGACGGCGCGGAACCCGATTTGCGCGCCGACCCCGCCGACCGGCCGCGGACGCGGCGCAAGGCCGAGAAGAAGCGTCCGCGCAAGCGCCGCCGCTCGTTCCTGGGCTCGCTGGTCTATTGGACGTTCGTGCTCGGCGTCTGGGGTTTTGTCGGCCTGGGCGGCCTGTTCGCCTATTACGCCAGCCAGTTGCCGCCGATCGACGAACTGGCGGTGCCCAAGCGGCCGCCCGACATCCAGATCCTCGGCGTCGACGGCGGCGTGCTCGCCGATCGCGGCGACACCGGCGGCGCGGCGGTCCGGCTCGGCGACCTGCCGTCCTATCTCCCCAAGGCGTTCGTCGCCATCGAGGACCGGCGCTTCTATTACCATTTCGGCGTCGACCCGATCGGCATCGTGCGCGCCGTGATCAGCGACGTCGCGGGTTCGGGCGGGATGCAGGGCGGCTCGACGCTGACGCAGCAGCTCGCCAAGAACCTGTTCCTGACCCAGGAGCGCACGATCAGCCGCAAATTCCAGGAGGCGATCCTGGCTGTGTGGCTCGAGCGCAAATATTCGAAGGACCAGATCCTCGAACTCTATCTCAACCGCGTCTATTTCGGCTCCGGCGCCTATGGCGTCGAGGCGGCGGCGCGCAAATATTTCGGCCATGACGCCAAGGACGTGACGCTGTCGGAGGCGGCGCTCCTGGCCGGGCTGATGAAATCGCCCAGCAAGCTCGCGCCCAACCGCAACCTGAAAGGCGCCAACGAGCGCGCGGCGCAGGTCATCACCGCGATGGTCGAGCAGGGCTATGTCACGCAGGCGATGGCGAAAGTGGCGCTCGGCGGGCCGGCGCAGGTCGCCAACACCAGGGGGGCCGGTTCGATCAATTACGCCGCCGATTACGTGATGGACGCGCTCGACGACACCGTCGGCGCGATCGACGAGGACATCGTGGTGATGACGACGATCGATCCCGCGCTCCAGGCTTCGGCCGAGCGGGCGTTGACGGGCGAACTCGACGCCAAGGGGGCCAAATACAATGTCGGCCAGGGCGCGCTGGTGGCGCTCGACCCCGACGGCGGCGTCAAGGCGCTGGTCGGCGGGCGCAATTACGCGGAGAGCCAGTTCAACCGCGCCATCGCCGCCAAGCGCCAGCCGGGCTCGTCGTTCAAGCCGTTCGTCTATCTCGCCGCGCTGGAGAAGGGCGACCGGCCGGACGACATCCGCCAGGATGCGCCGATCAACGTCAAGGGCTGGTCGCCGGAGAATTACAGCCGCCAATATTTCGGCCCTGTCTCCCTGACCAAGGCGCTGGCCATGTCGCTCAACACCGTGGCGGTGCGGCTCTGCCTCGAAGTCGGCCCCAAGGCGGTGGTGCGGGTGGCGCACCGGCTCGGCATCCTGTCCGATCTCAGCGCCAACGCCTCGATCGCGCTCGGCACCTCCGAGACGACGCCGCTGGAGATGGCCTCGGCCTACGCCGCCTTCGCCAATGGCGGCATCGGCGTGCGCCCCTATGTCATCATGACGGTGCGCACCGCCAACGGCCGGTTGCTGTACCGCCGCCACCCCTACAATTACGGCCGCGTGATCGAGCCGCGTTACGTCGCGATGATGAACGCGATGATGCAGGAGACCCTGACCATCGGCACGGCGCACAAGGCCGATCTGCCGGGCTGGCAGGCGGCGGGCAAGACCGGCACCAGCCAGGATTTCCGCGACGCCTGGTTCCTCGGCTTCACCTCGCATCTCATCGCCGCCGTCTGGCTCGGCAACGACGACGGCGCACCGACGAAAAAGGTCTCGGGCGGCAATCTGCCGGTGGAGATCTGGAGCCGCTTCATGCGCGAGGCGCATCAGGGCGTGCCGCCGGCGGGACTGCCGCTCGGCGATTGGCGCAGCCTCGACGCCGGCGAACCGCAGCCGCAGGCCGCGCCGGCGTCCGCCAGCGCCGGCGCGCCGATGGCGATCAACAAGATCGGCGAAGCGGTCGCCAACACGCCGGCGCCGACGCGGCGGGGCGCGAAAGCGGAAGCCGCGCCGATTCCCCCGGCGCCGATCGGCGCCAGTCCGCCCAGACACGACAAGAATTTGCTGGAGAAGCTGCTCGGCCAGCTCTGAGAAAACCACCAACGGGGATCAGGAGGCCGCCATGAACAAGAGGCCAATCGGGATTCACGGCTACGCCATCGTATCCGACGACGACCGGATCGCCGGCGCGGACGGGCTGATCCCGCCGAGCCTGCGCAACGAACGGGACTGGGAGCTATATCAGGCCGCGCTCGCCCGCAGCGATCTCGTCGTGTTCGCCCGCGTCAGCCACGACAACGAACCCAACACGCGCGGCGACCCGCGCCTCGTCGTCTCCCACTCCGCGCGCGGGTTGGAGCGCCGCGCCGACGCCTGGTGGTGGAACCCGGCGCAGGTCGATTGGGCCGAGGTCGCCGCGCGCCTTCTGCCCGACGGCGGCGAGGTCGCGGCGCCGGGCGGGCAGGGCGTGTTCGATCTGTTCCTCAAGCTCGGCTACGACAGGTTTCATCTGGCGCGAGCGCGCGGCGTGCGCCTGCCCGGCGGGCGGGCGATCTTCTCCGAATGCGACGACGCGGTTTCCGCCGAAGCCGTGTTGACCAAATACGGGCTGCGCCTCGCCGAGCGGATCGAGCTCGACGCGGCGCAGCAGGTTGAGATGAATATCTGGCGCCGGGCCAGGATGGGTTAGGGCGCCTACCGATCAAGTTGAAGCGCCGCCTCGTCATCCCCGCGAAAGCGGGGATCCAGGGGCCGGGGCGCGTCGTGTCCCGCTGGATTCCCGCTTTCGCGGGAATGACAGAAGCCGATCCCATCCGAGCGGAAATCGCTTAGCCCGGCAGCAGCACGGCGTTGATGACGTGGATCACGCCGTTGGATTGCATCACGTCGGGGATCGTCACCATCGCGGTGTCGCCCTTGGCGTCGGTCACGGCGATGCCACCGCCCATCTTCGAGAACGACAGCGCGCCGCCCTGCACCGTATTGACGGTGTAATGGCCGCCCATCTCGTCGATCTTCTTGGACAAATCCTCCGCCGTGATGCGGCCGGGGATGACGTGATAGGTCAGCACGGCAGTCAGCTTGTCCTTGTTGGCGGGCTCCAGCAGGGTCTTGACCGTGCCCGCCGGCAATTTGGCGAAAGCCGCGTTGGTCGGCGCGAACACCGTGAACGGCCCGGCGCTTTCGAGCGTCGGGACGAGGCCCGCCGCCTTCACCGCCGCGACGAGCGTGGTGTGATCCTTGGAATGCACCGCGTTCTGCACGATGTTCTTGCTGGGATACATCGGCGCGCCGCCGACCATTTTCGTCATCGCGGCGTAGGCGACCCCGGCGCCGAGCGGCGCGGCCAAGGCGACGCCGGCGATCAGCAAAGCGGCGCGGAAATTGAATTTGCTCATGAGACCTTCTCCCTGAACCCTCTCGGGCGACAGGGGAGTTACGGGGCCGAATCCGCTGAGTTTCCGCGCGGCGTTGACGTTTTCGTGATCGCGCGCGCAAATGCGCTATGGTAGCGGCTGGGGTTGCAGGGGGGCGGCATGGCGCGCAGGATCATCGGCATCGCGCTGCGGCTGGCGCTGGTTGGCGTCGTGTTCGCGATTGGCTTCGTCGGCTGGTTGTTCTTCCGCGCCATGCCGGCTCACGCGGGCCGCGAAATCCTGCCGGGATTGGCGGGCGAGGTGCGGGTGTGGAGCGACGCCTACGCCGTGCCGCATATTTTCGCCGCCGATCCGGATTCGGCCGCGCGCGCGCTCGGCTGGCTGCACGCCAGCGAACGGTTGTTCCAGATGGAGACGCAGCGGCGCGCCGGCGAGGGGCGGCTGGCGGAGATGCTCGGCGGCGATCTGGTGCGGGTCGATCGCTTCATCCGCACGCTCGGCATTCCCCGGCTGGCGCAATCAAGCTACGCGGCGCTGAGCGGGGAGGCCCGGTCGCGGCTCAACGCCTATGCCGAGGGCGTCAACGCCTGGCTCGACGCGCATCAGGGCCGGCTGCCGCCGGAATTCCTGGTGGTCGGCGATGCGCCGGAACATTGGACGCCGGTGGATTCGCTGGTGATCGGCAAGCTGCTCGGCCTGCAACTCAGCCACAATTACAAGGTCGAGCTGATGCGCGCGCGCGTGGCTGCCAAGCTCGGCGCGGAGAAGGCCGGCTGGGTGTTTCCCGATCAGACGCTGAATTCGCCGATCACGACCGCGCCGGAATCGCATCCCGATCATTCCGCGCTCGATCCTTATGAGGAACTCGGCCGCTGGTCGCCGTTCGCGCATGGCGCCTCCAACGAATGGGCGGTGGCGGGCGCGCGCACGACGACCGGCAAGCCCATTCTCGCCAATGATCCGCACCTCGATCTGGGCGCGCCGATCCTGTGGTATCTCGCGCGCATCGTCACGCCGCAGGGCTCGGTGAAAGGGGTGACGATTCCCGGCACGCCGGTGGTGCTGCTCGGCCAGAACGACCACATCGCCTGGGGTTTCACCACCGCGCTGACCGACACGCAGGATCTGTTCGTCGAGACGCTCGATCCCGCAGATTCCAACCAATATATGACGCCGGAGGGCGCCAAGCCGTTCGTGACCCGGCAGGAGATCATCCACGTCAAGAACGCGCCCGACGTGACCTTGACCGTGCGCGCGACGCGGCATGGGCCGGTGATGTCCGACATCGATTCCGAGATGCGCGACTTCGTCGGGCCGGGCAAGGCGATGGCGCTCGCCTTCACCGGCCTTGGCGACAACGACACCACGCTCGACGCCGTCGTCAAACTCGACGCGGCGAAGAACTGGGACGAGTTCCTGGCCGCGATGCGGCTGTTTCAGACGCCGACGCAAAACATCGCCTACGCCGACGTCGACGGCAATATCGGCTATTTCAGCCCCGGCCTGGTGCCGATCCGCAAATCCGGCGACGGCCTGACGCCGGCCGACGGCGCCTCCGGCCAGTTTGACTGGACCGGCTTTGTCCCGTTCGAGCGGCAGCCGCAGGCGTTCAATCCGGCCGCCGGATTTCTGTTCAACGCCAACAACGCCGTGACGCCGGTCGCCGACGAGGCGACGTTCGGGCGCGATTGGGAGGAGCCGTGGCGCGCGCGGCGCATCCAGCAATGGCTCGACCGGCCGGAAAAGCACGATCTCGATGTGTCCGCCGCGATGCAGATGGACCATCTGTCGCTGGCGATGCTGGCGCTGAAGCCGCTGATGGCGACAATCAAGCCGGGCGACGAGCGGGCGCGGCAAGCGCTGGCGCTGGTCGTCGGCTGGGATGGCGTGACGCACGCCGCGAGGCCTGAGCCGCTGATCGCCGAGACCTTCCTCTATGAACTGCACAAGGCGTTGCTGACGGACAGGACCGGCGTCGATCTCGACACCGAGCTTGGCCCACTCGTCGCCGCCGCGACGATGTCGCTGGTCAGGGACCACCCCGAGATGTGTTCGACGCCCGCGCAAGCCGACCCCGATTGCGCCAAAACGCTGACCGGCGCGCTCGACCGCGCGCTCGCCCATATCGTCGCCCAACAAAGCGCCGACATGAGCAAATGGAGCTGGGGCGCCGAGCAGGTGGCGATCGTGACGCACAAGGTCTACAGCCATATTCCCGGCCTCGATTGGCTCAGTGATCTCTCGTTTCCCTCCGGCGGCGATTTCTATTCGCTCGATCGCGGCGGCGGCTTCGATACGCCCAAGGACGAACCGCTCGCGCGCACGCAGGCCGGCGGTTATCGCGGATTGTTCGATCTCGCCGATCCCGCCCGCTCGCGCTTCGTCATCGCCACCGGTCAGTCCGGCCACATCTTCTCGCGCCATTATCGCGATCTGATGCCGCTGTGGCGCTCCGGCCGCGCCATTACGCTTGGCGGCGGCGAGGACGAACTGAAAGCGCATGGCGCGAACCTGACGACCTTCACCGCCAAATAAGATGAGATGAGATGGACAGCTATCCCGTTACGCCGACCAATCGCGTCAAGCGCCTGCACGAGCGCGCCGCCTACGATCACGCGACGATCCATGCGCTGCTCGACGCCTCGATGATGTGTCATGTCGCCTATGTCGTCGACGGCCAGCCCTATTGCACGCCGACGCTGTTCTGGCGCGAGGGGACATGGCTCTATTGGCACGGCAGCAGCGCCAGCCGGATGTTGCGCAACCAGGGCGAGGGCGAGCCGGTCTGTCTGACGGTCGCCCATCTCGACAGCCTCGTGCTGGCGCGCAGCGGCTTCAACCATTCCGTCGATTATCGCGCGGTGATGGCGTTCGGCCGCGCGCGGTTGATTGACGATGAGGACGGGAAGGCGCGCGCGATCCGCGCCATGGTTGATCGCTTCTATCCCGGCCGCACCGATCTGTTGCGCGCGCCGACGCGCCAGGAGATCAAGGCGACCCGCTTCGTCGGCATGGAGATCGAACAGGCCAGCGCCAAAGTCCGCGCCAAGGGGATCGGCGACGACGAGGAGGATTACGCGCTGCCGATCTACGCCGAGCGCATTCCCGTGCGCACCGTGCTCGGCGCGCCCGAGCCTTGCGCGCGGCTCGTCGAGGGCGTGACACGGCCCGAGGGGCTGGCCGGCTACAAGGAAGGTCGGCGGCTCGACGAGGCTTTGGCGGAAGCGCATGCGTTGTACGAGGCTTAATCGCCCGCGGTGCGGGCGCAGGGCCGGATCGGCGCGCCCGAGGATTTGGCGGCGAAATAGGTGAAGACGAAGCGCGCGTTGTCGGTGCGCAGGCCGACCGGCCCATCGAGACCGGCGATCTTCGCGCCGAGATCGCCCCTCCAGGCGAGCGCGCCGTCGGCGGAGACGGTCAGCGTCGAGCCGCGCAGTTCCGCCCGCAGCACGTGGCTCGACCCTCTTGTGATCGGCGGCGGCGAACCGGGTTCGCTGGCTTTCAGATTGTCATAGCCATGCGCGCCGCATTGTTGGTGCGTCGATTGGCCGGGGTTGCGCTTCACCGACACCGCGACGCGCGAATCCGGCGCGATATGCCACATCGCATAGATGAGATTGCAGGTGTCGGCCGCCCGCAGCTTGAGGCCGATCTGCTGGCGCAGTTCGCCCGACGCGAGCGGTTTCGTCCGCGCGCTCACGCCCAAGAAGGTGAAGCGGATTTCCGCCGCCTGCGGGCCGATCGAGGTGAGCACCGCGCGCGAACTCGCGCTGTCGACGCCGAGTCGGCCGCCGGGCCGCGGCGTCAATTCGCCGTTGGTGACGCAAATGTCGCTCGGCGCGATGGGTTTCAGCGCCTCGGCCTGCGCCGTCGCGACGCCAAGGGCGAGCGCGAACCCTGCCGTCCGCGCGGCGGACCCTTGGTGCGGGCCGACGGGGCAAGGGAGCGCAGACATGGCCAATCCTCCGCGAAGTGCGGCGCGTGCCTCTAATATAAACCTCTCGCGGCGGAACCGTTACAGGTTTCGTCCGTCCTGCCGATTGATCCGCGCTGTCCGGCGCGATCGCGCCCGATTGTACGTTCTCTTAAGCCTGGCGACGCGCTAGGGCGGGGGATGAGCAAAGCGACGACGAGCGTGGCGCAAGCCTGGGGACACGGCCTTCTCGGCATGTTGATCTTCAGCGCCTCGATGCCGGCGACGCGGGCGGCGGTCGCCGGCTTCGACCCGTTGTTCCTGACGGCGGCGCGCGCGGCGATCGCCGGCGCGCTCGGGCTGGCGACGCTAAAAGTCCTGAACGCGCCGTGGCCACGCGCTGGCGATTGGCCGCGTCTGGTGCTGGTCGCGGCCGGCGTCGTGCTCGGCTTTCCCCTGTTTTCGGCGCTGGCGCTGACGCGCATCACCTCGGCCCATTCGCTGATCTGGATCGGCCTGCTGCCGCTGGCGACGGCTTTGTTTGGCGTGCTGCTCGCGGGCGAGCGGCCGCCGGCGCGGTTCTGGGCCTTCGCCGTCGCGGGGGCGGCCTGTGTCGTCGGCTTCGCGGCGACGCGCTCACACGGCGGCGAGGCGGCGGGCGACGCGCTGATGGCGGCGGCGGTGGTCGCCGCCGGTCTCGGCTATGTCGAAGGCGCGCGGCTGACGACAAGGCTCGGCGGCTGGCAGGTGATCTCATGGGCGCTGCTGCTGGCGCTGCCGTTCAGCGCGGTCGCGGCCTATCTGCTGCATCCCGTGCAATGGCCGTCCGGCGCGGCGCCTTGGGCGGGGCTCGCCTATGTCTCGCTGTTCTCGATGTGGATCGGCTTCGTGTTCTGGTATCGCGGCCTGGCGCTCGGCGGCATCGCGGCGGTCGGCCAGTTGCAATTGTTGCAGCCGTTCTTCGGCCTCGCTTTGTCGGCGCTGTTGCTGCGCGAGGCGGTCAGCGCCTCGACTTACGCCGTCGCGGGCGCGGTGCTGGTCTGCGTCGTCGGGGCGCGGCGGACGGCGAGGCGCTAAATCCGCTCGATGATCTTCTCGCCGAACAGGCCCTGCGGCCGGAACAAGAGGAAGGCCAGCGCAATGGCGTAGGCGAGCCAGCGCTCGATGCCGCCGCCCGCCAGCGGCCCCCAGTAGAACTCGCCCAATTTCTCGCCGATGCCGATGATCAGGCCGCCGACGATGGCGCCGGGAATCGAAGTCAGCCCGCCCAGGATCAGAACGGGGAGCGCCTTCAGCGCCACCACCTGCAGCGCGAAGGAGACGTCGGAGCGCGCGCCCCACATGATCCCGGTCGCCAGCGCCACCACCCCGGCGGCGAACCAGACGACGACCCAGATCTGCTCCAGCGAAATGCCGACCGACAGCGCCGCCTGATGATCGTCGGCGACCGCGCGCAAGGCGCGGCCGATCCGCGTCTTCTGGAAGAACAACCCGAGCGCGGCCACCATCGCCAGCGCGACCACGGCCGCCGCGATGTCGAGCTTTTGCAACGTCACCGTGCCGCCCAGGATATGCAGATCGATCGCGCCCGAGGGCAGGCCGAGCTGGCTGGTGATCATCTGTTTGGGATTGCCGCCGAACACGAACTGGCCGAAGCCGATCAGGAAATAGGTGAGGCCGAAGGTCGCCATCAGCAAGATGATGTCGGCCTGGTTGACCAGCGGGCGCAGCACCACGCGCTCGACGCCATAGGCCAGGCCGTACATCACCGCCACCGTCAGCGCCAGCGCCAGCCAGGCGGGAAGCCCCTTCTCGTGCAGGCCGACCAGCGTCAGCGCGGCAAACACCATCATGATGCCCTGCGCGAAGTTGAACACGCCCGACGCTTTGTAGATCAGCACGAAGCCGAGCGCGATCAACGAATAGAGCACGCCGCCGACAAAACCCTCCCAGATCGTCTGCGCGAACAGATCGGGCGCGCTCGCCATCTGCATGAAGGGGTCGATGAAAACGGCGTAGAGCGGGTTCATGTCAGCCTCAATGCGCGACGCCGTCATGGCCGGGCTTGTCCCGGCCATCCACGCCAGGACGTGGGCGAGGGGCGTCCGGATCGGTTGCGCCGGCCGTCCTCGCCTGACGACGAAGCGATGTTTGTTTGAACGACGTGGATGGCCGGGACAAGCCCGGCCATGACGGGACGGCGCCTGATGACGCGAAGGGTCTCATCGGCGCCTCAATGCGCGACGCCGAGATAGGCCGCGATCACGCCCTTGTCGGCCTTGACCTCGTCGGGCGTGCCGTCGGCGATCTTGCGTCCGTATTCCAGCACGACGACGCGGTCGGACAGGTCCATCACTACGCCGATGTCGTGCTCGATCAGCGCGATGGTCGCGCCAAGCCGGCGATTGGCCTCGACGATGAAGCGGCTCATGTCCTCCTTCTCCTCGCGGTTCATGCCCGCCATCGGCTCGTCGAGCAGCAACAGCTTGGGCTCCATCGCCAGCGCGCGGCCGAGTTCCACCCGCTTTTGCAAGCCGTAGGGCAGCTTGCCGACCGGCGTTTTGCGGATCGCCTCGATTTCGAGAAAATCGATGATCTCCTCGCAGAACTCGCGGTGGCGGATTTCCTCCTTGAGCGCCGGCCCGTGCCGCAGCGCCTGCCAGAGCAGGCCCTTGTGCATCTTCAGGCCGCGCCCGGTCATGATGTTGTCGAGCGTCGTCATGCCCTTGAACAAAGCGACGTTCTGAAACGTGCGGGCGATGCCTTGGGCCGCCGCCTCGTGCGGGCGCATCCGCGCGCGCGTCTGGCCCAGGAAGGTGATCTTGCCGGCCTGCGGATGGTAAAAACCGTTGATGACGTTCAGCATCGACGTCTTGCCGGCGCCGTTGGGGCCGATGATGGCGCGGATCTCGCCTTGCCTGATGTCGAACGACACATCGGAGATCGCGCGCACGCCGCCGAACGACAGCGACACGTTCTGCAACTGCAACAACGCGCTCATGCCGCCCTCGCGCGTTGCGGCGCGGGGCCGAAGATCGGCGCCTCCAGGATGCGCGAGCGTCCTTCGAGCCGGCCCTTGCGGCCGTCCTCGTAGATGATCTCGGCCGAGATCGCCGCCTCGCCGGCGCCGCCGTAGAGCCCCTCGACCAGCGGCGCATAGCGATCGGCGATGAAGCGGCGGCGCACCTTTTGCGTGCGCGTCAGTTCGCCGTCGTCGGCGTCGAGCTCCTTGGGCAGGATGAGGAAGCGCTTGATCTGCGCCCCCGCCATCGCCGGTTCCTCGCTGAGCGCGCGATTGACCGCCTCGACGTGTTTGCCGATCAGCTTGGCGACCTCGGTATGGCCGGCGAGTTCCTGATAGGAGGCGTAGGCGACGCCGTTGCGCTCGGCCCAGTTGCCCACGCTCGCCAGTTCGATGTTGAGCATCACGGTCACGAATTCGCGGCCGTCGCCGATCGCCACCGCCTCGCGGATGTCGGCGAAGAATTTCAGCTTGTTCTCGATATATTTGGGCGCGAACAACTGGCCGTTACTCAGCCGGCCGACGTCCTTGGCGCGGTCGACGATCTTCAACTGCCCGTCTGGCTCGAACAATCCGGCGTCGCCGGTTTTGATGAAGCCGTCCTCGGTCAGCGCCTCCGCCGTCTTGTCCGGCTCCTGGTAATAGCCGACGAACATGCCCGGCGATTTGAACTGCACCTCGCCTTCGCTCGACAGCCGCAACTCGACGTTCGGCGCTGGCGGCCCCACCGTGTCGGAGCGCACCGCGCCGTCGGCCTGCGCCGTCACATAGAGAAACGCCTCGGTCTGGCCGTAGAGCTGTTTCAGGTTCAGCCCGAGCGAGCGGTAGAACGCGAACAGGTCGGCGCCGATCGCCTCGCCGGCGGTGTAGGCGACGCGGATGCGGGTGAAGCCGAGCGTGTTCTTCAACGGTTCGTAGATCAGCAGCCGCCCGAGCGCGTATTGAAACCGCGCCATGAGCGGCGCGGGCTGGCGCGCGAGGATGGTCTCGCCCCAGCGCTTGGCGATTTCCATGAAATGCCGGAACAACCAGCGCTTGAGACGACTGGCGTCCTCCATCCGGATCATCACCCGGGTCAGCAGCGCCTCGAACACGCGCGGCGGCGCGAAATGATAGCTCGGCCCGATCTCGCGCAAATCCTCCGCCGCCGTCGCCGCGCTCTCCGGGCAGGCCATGCAGAAGCCCGCGACATAGCCCTGGGCGTAGTTGAGATAGTGGTCGCCGACCCAGGCGAGCGGGAGATAGGCCAGCACCTCGTCGCGGTCGGTCAGATTGTCGAACGCGACAGTGTCGCGCGCGGCGGCGATGCAGCGCTCGCCGGTCAGCACGACGCCTTTGGAGCGGCCGGTGGTGCCGGAGGTGAACAGGATCACGCTCGGATCGGAGCCTTTGCCGGAATCGATTCGGGCGTCCATCGCGCGCGCCGCACCGGCGTCGGCGAGCCGCCGATGGCCCGCCGCGAGCGCCGCGTCGAGCGCGCCCAGGCGCGGATCGTCGTAATCGGCGAGCCCGCGCGGCTCCTCGTACAGCACCCGCTCGACGCTCGCCAGGCGCGGCAGGATCGACAGCATCTTGTCGACCTGCTCCTGATCCTGCGCGATGATGAATTTCGCCCCGGCCAATTCCAGCACGGCGGCGATCTCGTCGGCCACCGCGTCGGCGTAGAGCGGCACCGGGATCGCGCCCAGCATCTGCGCCGCCGTGATCGCCCAGTAGAGCTTTGGCCGATTGGCGCCGGCGACCGCGATGCGGTCGCCGCTGGCGAGGCCGAGATCGGCCAGGCCCTGCGCCAGCGCGCGGGTCTCCTCATAGGCCTGCGCCCAGGTCCAGGTGCGCCAGACGCCATATTCTTTCAGGCGAAACGCCGGCCTTGCGCCGCGCACCCAGGCGTTGACGCGCATGAGCTTGGCGAAAGTGTCGTCCGAACCCGCAGCTTTGGGCGCGGCCCCCATGCGTTCCCCCTTTTTGACGCGGCGACAACATCAGGCCGGGCCGCCGCTGCAAAGCCCTACAAAAGTTTAGCGCGGCGGCATGCCGGTTTCGCGCCGCTGGGAGGCTTGCATCGCGTCGCGGGATCGGCCTATAAGCCGCGCCACAAGTCGGAGTGTAGCGCAGTCTGGTAGCGCACCTGCTTCGGGAGCAGGGGGTCGGAGGTTCGAATCCTCTCACTCCGACCAATTTCTATACATATCAAATATTTACGGGCGGCGCGACGGTTTAGCGCGGGATCTGGGCGCCATCGCAAAGTCGGGGCGCGCACGGCTGTCGAATCCGGATTGACTCGTTCGCGGCGCGTGGCGAATAGCCATGCCGGTCCAACGGTTGTCTTGAATGCACGCCGAAACCGTGCCAAATGGGTTCGCGAAGCGGCGCTATCAGATTGAAATCGCGGGTGTAGCTCAATGGTAGAGCAGCAGCCTTCCAAGCTGAATACGAGGGTTCGATTCCCTTCACCCGCTCCAGTCAAATCAACGGTTTAGGCAGTCGCCGCGGCATCGGTTTTCCGAATCCGACTGCGAAATTCGGATTCATGGACAGCTTTTGTTCCGCCGCGCCGCGACTTGGGCCTATCACTGGAAGCCATGCGCCCCTGCCGCGTGACGCAATCGCCGGGTCATAACCTGCGGCGGCGCCCGCAATCCCGCGCCGTCCGCTGCATCGAGGCGTCGCCTGTCGTGTCGGTGAAGGCGTTCCGCGCGGGGCGAGCGCGAATTCGGTCAACGCTCAGCGCTTGCCGTACTGAACGGCGACGCGGCCGACCCGCTCACGGGCGACGATCAGCTTCATGATGCCGGCGGTGCCGTCGCCGATTTCCAGCCCCATTACGTCGCGCATGCGCTGCTGATGCGGCAGGTCCATCGACCAACCGTAGTGGCCGAAGGTGAGCAGGCATTGATGGATGACGTCGAAGGCGGTCTTCGGCCCCATCCATTTCACCATCGCGGCCTCCGCCGTGTGCGGCAGGCCGCCGTCGCGCAAGGCGATGGCGTGATAGCAGAGCTGGCGGATCGCCGCGATCTGGCTCTCGCCTTCGACGAGCGGGAACGTGACGCCCTGATAGGACGCGATCGGCGCATTGAAAGCCGTGCGCTCTTTCGTATAGGCCCACGCCTCGTCGAGCGAAGCTTGCGCGGCGCCGATGCATTGCAGCGCGATCAGCGCGCGGCTGAAGTCGAAGCCGCGCATGACATGGGTGAAACCCTGGTTCTCCTCGCCGAGCCGGTTCTCCACCGGCACGCGCACGCCGTCGAAGAACACGGAGCCGCGGCCGATGATGCGGCTGCCGACGTCGTTGAAGCGGGTCCGGGCGATGCCGGGGCTATCCGCCGGCACGATCAGAGCCGTCACGCCCGCCGCGCCGCTCTCGGGCGCGCCTGTGCGCGCGAACACGATGAAGGCGTCGGCGCAATCGGCGAAGGTGATCGAGGTTTTCTCGCCGTCGAGCACGTAAAAAGCGCCGTCGCGCCGGCAGCGCAGTTTCAGCGCGGCGGCGTCCGAGCCGCCGCTCGGCTCCGTCACGCAAACGCCCATCAGCGTTTCGCCGCTGACCATGCGCGGCACCCAATATTCAGCGAGCGCGCGCGCGCCGCTGCTCATGATGACGGCGCCGAGCAGCGAGACCCCGACGGGGACCGCGCTCACGTTGAAATCGCCGTAAGCCAGCTCCTCGGCGATGATTCCGGCCGTGATTCCGGGCGCGCCGAGGCCGCCATAGGCTTCCGGCAGATCGACGCCCATGAGGCCGAGCGCGCCCATTTCCCGAATCAGCGCGCGATCCATCACGCCGCTTTTCTCCCTCGCCTGATAGGCGGGAAGAAGCCGCTCGCGCGCGAAACGGCGCGCCTGATCGCGGATGGCGATCTGATCTTCGTTGAACAGCATGGTTGATCCTCAGCGGCCTTCGAAGGCGGGCTTCTGTTTGGCGAGCACGGCGCGCATCGCGTTCCAGGCGTCCTCTGAGCTTGTGACCCGCGCCATGGCGCGCGCCTCCAACTCGAGTTGGCCTTCGAGGCTTTCCATCGGGCTCGACAGCAGGAGGTTCTTCGCCTCGCCGAAGGCCAACGTCGGCCCCTGCGCCAACCGTCGCGCCAGCGCCCAGGCTTCGCTCTCCAGGGCGTCGGCAGCGACGACCTTGTTGATGAGCCCGCAGGCGGCTGCTTCTTCCGCGCTCAATGTTTCGTTGAGCATGTAGAACTGCGCCGCGCGCCGCGTTCCCATGCGGCGCGGCAGGAAATAAGTGCCGCCGCTGTCGCTGACGATGCCGATGCCGGCAAAGGCGGCGTAGAATTTGGCGGCGCCCGAGGCGATCGCGAAATCCGCGCCGGCGATCAGCGCCACCGCGCCGCCCGCAGTCATGCCGTGCACCGCCGCGACGACCGGCGCATTGAGCCGCGCGAAGCGCGAGATGCCCATGTGCAGGTTGGCGGTCGCGCCGGAGACGAAGCGCGCGAGATCGTCGCGGCTGCGCGTCAGGGCGCCGAGATCGCCGCCGACGCTGAAGAAGCGGCCCTTGGCGTCAATCAGCACCGCGCGCACGTCCTTGCGCACCGAGCATTCTGTCGCCAGTTGGTCGAACTCGGCGGCGAAGGTCTGGTCGATGGGATTGCCGCGCTCCGGCTGGTTCATCGTGATATGCGCGACGCCGTCGACGACCTCAAAGGCGAATGCGGTAAGCTCCATGGCGTGCGCCTTTCAGGGGAATGAAATCGGGGAGTTTTGACGCCTCGCGCCCGCCGGCGGCGGCGCGCTCGCGAAGGATCGGCTGATCGCAAGCAGCTTGCGGCGCGGCATCTCGTGTTTCCTCCCGACGCGAAAACTGGTAACCTACTTTATCATAGCCGTCGCGGGACTGTCTACACCCGGCCAAGCCCCGACGCAGCTATCATGACGGCGGCGTTTCCGCCTTTGCGGCTCCAGCGCGACGTTGTCGCCTGAAAAGTAGTGTGCTAGTTTATCAACGCGGCCGAGATCCGGGCGCAGCGGGGAGGACACGTGCGGGAGGCGCAAGCAGCGGGCGGAGCGGCGGCCGCGTTCGAAAACGTCGGCAGCCTGGCCGAGCGCCTTGCCGAGCATCTCGGCGGCGTCGTCGGCGGCCGCGTTCATGTCGACGGACTGACGAAATATCCGGCGGGCTTCTCATGGCGAACCTATGGCGTCAGGCTGCGCGGCTTTCCCCCTAGCCGCGAGGCGATCCTGCGCGTCGGCCCGCCCTACGGGCTGTTCGCGCCCTATAGCGCGATGCCGGAGTTCGAATCGCTGAGCGCGCTTGCGCAAAGCCGCGTCCCAGCGCCGCGCGTCTATCTCGCCAGCGACGATCTCACGATTATCGGCGCCCCGTTCTTCCTGTCGCAGAAAGTCGAGGGGGATACGCCGCTGCCTTGGGGCACGCAAAGTCAGAAACTCGAAGGGGCGCGCCGCCAGCAACTGGCGGAGGATTTCATCGACGCGCTCGCCGCGCTGCACGGGTTCGACTGGCGCGCGACGGCGCTGAGGCGTTGGGGCGACGGCGTCACGCTGGAGAACGCCGCCACGCGACAGATCGACGAATGGGAGGGTCGGTTCCGCCGCTGGGCGCTGAAGCCGCATCCGATGGCGCATCGCGCCCTGGCGTGGCTGCGCGCCCGCGCGCCCAGGGCGGAGCGCCTGTCCCTGGTGCATGGCGATTACCGGCTCGGCAATTTCCTCGAACGGGACGGCAGGATCACGGCCATCCTCGACTGGGAGCTTGTCCATCTCGGAGACCCGATAGAAGATCTCGGCTGGGCGTTTCTGCCGCAATATCGCGGCGGCGGCCAGCTTGTCTGCGGTCTGGCGAGCGAGGAGGAGTTTCTGGCGCGCTACACCGCGCAATCGGGCGTGACGGTCGCGCCGGCGACGCTGAGGTTCTACGTCGTATTCGCGCTGCTCAAGCTGGCGTTCACCCATATGGCGGCGGCGCGCTGCTTTGAAGACGGCCTGTTCAACGATATGCGGATGCCGGCGATGGCGACGCAGATCGCCCCGGTTTTCCGGCAGATGGCGAAGAGACTCGGGGCGGCGACATGAACAACTCGCTGGAGCGGTTGATCGAGGGAATGGCCGCGACGCTGCGCGCCGAAGTCATCCCCCACATCGAAGGCGACTACGCGCGCGGCCAAGCCTTCGGCGTCATCTATATGCTGAACAGCCTGAAGTTGCGCGCCGCCTGGTCAAACGCGTTTCTGCTCGGGCAATTGCGACTGCTGGAAGAGGCGAGCCGCGCGCTCGGCGTCCTCGCCGCCGATCTCCCCGGCGCGCCGCTGCCCGAAGTCGCAGCCCCAACAAGCTTGCCTGACGCGGCCGAGCTTCAGGCGGCGCGGGACGCGGGCGACGCAAGGATGTGCGCGTTGATCGACTGGCTGGCGGGGCGGGGCGGGGAGGGGGTCGCCAAAGCGCAGGCGATCGTCGACGACTATCTCAACAAACAGACGAAATACGAACTGACGACCAGCGCCCGGCCGATGTTCGTGGAGATGTCTGGCGGGGCGGAGCACGTTTAGCCATGCTGAGCAAACAGGACGATTTCCTCGGGCACCAACTGCCCACGACCTTCGATCACGTGATGAGTTCCGATCCCGCGTGGATGGAGCGGCTTTGGTACACCGGTCATCCGGTTCCCGGCGGCGATTTCATTTTCGACATCGGCCTCGGCTGGCATCCCAACCGCAACGTGATGGACGGTTTCGCCGGCGTCGCGTTCGGCGGCAAACAATACAATTTCCGCGTCTCGCGCCGTCTGCGGCCGAATCCGCTGGAGACCGTGATCGGGCCGCTGGAAATCGAAATTCTCGAAGGCCTGCGCCGGCATCGGCTGACGCTTAAGCCCAACGAGTCCGGCCTCGCCTTCGATCTCGAATTCGTCGCGACGATGAACCCGCATGAGGAGGGAGAGCATTTCCGGCGCCGCAACGGCCGCGTCACCGAACATATGGCGCGCGCCCAGCAACTCGGCGCCTATCGCGGCTGGATCGAACTCGCGGGAGAGCGGCGCGAGGTGAATGAGACGACATGGCTCGGCCAGCGCGACCATTCCTGGGGCATCCGCGCCGAAATGCGCACGGACGAGAGCCATCCGCCGCTGACGTTTTATCCGCCGTTCTTCTATTGTTGGACCACGGCGCAGTTCAAAGGGCGCGGGCTGCATATCTTCTTCAAGGAGCGCGGCCCCGGCGACAAGATCTATATCTCCGGCGAGGAAGTGCGCGCGGTCGGCGTCTCCGCCAAGCCGATCCTTCATCTGGAGGACGTTTCGCATGAGGTGGTCTGGTCCGGGGACCCGCTCGGGCAGACCTTGCAGAGCGCCGAGTTCGAGGCCAAGTTTTCCGACGGCTCGCGGCGGCGGCTGAAGCTGCGCGCGCTTCCGGCGCGCTACTATCTCAAGGGCGGCCTCTACGGCGGCCTCAACGGTTGGTCGCACGGCGACGACAAGGGCAAGCTCTACGCCGAGCACGAGGTCTGGTCGCTCGACGATGCGGCGACGCGCAGGCTCGCGCGCACGCTGAGCGATCACGTGATCGAGGTGAGCGACGGCGACGAGGTCGGCTATGGCATCGTCGAATACGGCGTCGGCAAGGGCTACGCCAAATATACGCAAGTGCAGGATCACCCGCCGATCTGAGAGGCGCCATGAGCTACGCGACGTTGAAGCTGGAACGGCGGGACGCCATCGAGATCCTGTCGCTCAACCGACCGCAGGCGCTCAACGCGCTGTCGCCGCAGATGGCGGGCGAGCTGACCGACTATTTCACCGGCCTGACGTCGCGGCTTGACGTGCGCGTCGTCATCCTGCGCGGCGAGGGCCGGTTGTTTTGCGCCGGCGCTGAACTCGGGACCGACGCATTCGCGGAAAGCGGCGCGGGGCGGCCGCAGCGCCAGATGGCGATGCAAAGACTCTATTCCGGCGTGGTGCGCGCGATGCGTACGTGTCCGCAGCCGATCGTCGCGCTGATTCACGGGGCGGCGTGCGGCGGCGGCCTCTCGCTGGCGCTGGCCGCCGACGTGCGCTATGCGGCGCCGAACGCGCGCATGAACGCGGCTTATATCAAGATTGGCCTCGGCGGCTGCGACATGGGCGCGGGCTATCTGCTGCCGCGCCTCGTCGGCCTTTCGAACGCCTCCGAGTTCCTGCTGACCGGCCGCTTCATCGACGCCGAGCGAGCGCTGCGGATGGGGCTCGTCAGCGAGATCGCGCCCGAAGGCGAACTGCTCGACCGTGGCCTGCAACTCGCCGCCGACATGCTGAAGACGGCGCCGATGGGTTTGCGCCTGACCAAGGAGACCCTGAACGCCGAAATCGACGCGCCGAGCCTCGAGGCGGCCTTGGCGCTGGAAGACCGGCAGCAGGTCCTGCTGCTGGAGACCGCCGATCATCGCGAGGCGGTGCAGGCGTTTCTGGCGAAGCGCGCGCCGGTTTATAAGGACGCCTGACCCCCGAGCGGTTCTTATAAGCTTGCCTTCATCGCCTGGCGGGCGAGCGCGTAATCTTCGGCCAGCGCCGCGATCCAATCACCGGCGGAAAACCTCGCCTCGATCGCTCCGATGCCCTGGCCAGCGCTCCAGATGTCGCGCCACGGCTTGCCCTGCGAGGCCTCGCCGGAAATATCCACTCTATCGGGGTTTGTTCTCATGATGACGTCGGGGTCGAGGCCGTTGGCGCGGATCGACGGCGCCAGAAACGACGCGCGCGCGCCGGTGAAAGCCTTGGTCACCACGACATCGGCCGAGGCGCAATCAACGATCATTTGTTTGAAGGCCGGCGCCGTGTTTGCTTCCTCCGCCGCCAGAAACGGCGAACCGATATAGGCGAAGTCGGCGCCCAGCGTTTGCGCCGCGAGAACCGCCTTGCCGGTGGCGATCGCGCCCGCCAGCGCCAGCGGCCCGCGCCACCAGGCGCGGATTTCCTGCGCGAGCGCAAAGGGGGAGACGGACCCGGTATGACCGCCGGCCCCGGCGGCGACGGCGATGATCCCATCGACGCCCATCTCAGCGCATTTTCGCGCATGGCGGTCGCTGGCGACGTCGTTGAAGACAAGGCCGCCGTAGGCGTGGACCGCCGCGACGATCTCGGCGTCGGCGCCAAGCGCCAGCACCACGATGGGGACGCGATGGCGGACGATGACGGAGAGATCGTCGCGCAGCCGCGCGTTGGTGCGGTGACAGACAAGATTGATCGCGTAAGGGGCGGCGTAGCCCTCCAGCTCGCGCTGGATTTGGTTGAGGTCCGCGTCGAGCGCCGAGGTCGTGCGGGCGTTGAGCGCCGGCATGGCGCCGACGATCCCGCCGCGGCATTGCGCCACAACCAGCGCCGGGCTGGAGGCGATGAACATCGGTCCGGCCATGACGGGAAGCGCGAGCTTCGCCCTCAGCTTCGCCGCCAGATGCGGATCGCCGCTCACAACGCGATCCGTCCCTGATCGAGCGCCTTGCGCTCGCCGACATAGGCCTGAAACACGGCGCCTCCCTCCGTCCGCCAGATGCGGAAGCACAATTCGTCGCCGGGAAAGACTACGCCGGAGAATCGGCAATCGAGTTGCTTGACCTCGGCCGGGGAGCGCCCCAGCGCGCGCGACACCGCGACGCCCGCCGCGCCATAGCTGGCGAGCCCGTGCAGGATCGGCCGCGCGAACCCCGCCCGTTTCGCCGCTTCGGGGTCCGAATGCAGCGGATTGAGGTCGCCGGACAGACGATAGATCAGCGCCGCGCGGCGGTCCGTGGCGAAGCGCGCGACGATGTCGGGCGCCCTGTCGGGAATGAGCGTCGGTTGATGAGCCACGGGCGCGCCGCCGAAACCGCCGTCGGCGCGCAACAGCAACGTCTGGCGCAACGTGCAGTAAAGCGTCTTCGAGTGCGCGTCGCTGATCTCCCGCTCAACCACCACGAGCGCGCCCTTGCCCTCGCCGCGGTCGCGCACCGACGCGATGCGCGCCTGTCCGACGACTTCGCCTTCGGGCGGCAGGCTCGCGTGAAACTGAGCCGCCTGTTCGTAATGAACGAGCTTCGCAAAATCGACGCCGAACTCGGGCGCCTTGATCCACATGCCCAGCGCCGCCAAAGTCACGCCGAAGGTTGGCAAGACAACGAGCCGGTCCTCCAGCAGGAACGGCAGATCGGCCGCGTCTTCGGCGCCGAGCCCGACGCCGAGCGCATAAAGAATTGCGTCGCGTCGCGCATAACGCTGAGTGACGGCCGGGAATTTGTGAGCGAGGAGGAGGTCGGGATGGATCGGCATGTTCAGACGGGGTCCCATGCGAAGACGTCCGCCGAGCGATGCAGCGGAAAGAAATCGTTCGCGAACATCGGAAACACGCGCTCCGCCACCGTCTCCGGCGTCCAACCGTTGGAGGCGTGCGCCGAGCGGATCGGGCGCGGCTGCGAGAACAGGAAAATTTCGTTGTTGCGCACGCCAAATATCTGACCCGTGACGCTCTGTCCGGCGTCGGACAGCAGCGCGACGACGAATGGCGCGATCTTTTCTGGCACGAGCTTCTTCAGGCCCTCGACGCGCTTCAGTTGCTCCGGCGTGTTGGTCGGGATCGAGTCGATCATGCGCGTCCAGGCGAACGGCGCGACGGCGTTGGAGCGCACGTTGAAGCGCTGCATGTCGAGCGCGATCGACTTCGACAGGCCGACGATGCCGAGCTTGGCGGCGGAATAGTTCGCCTGCCCGAAATTGCCGATCAGGCCGGAGGTGCTCGTCATGTGCACGAAGGCGCCGCTTTCCTGCTTGCGGAAATGCTCGGCGGCGGCGCGGCTGACGAAGAAGCTGCCGTTCAGATGCACGTTGATCACGCTGCTCCAGTCATCCTCCGTCATCTTGTGGAAGATCACGTCGCGCAGGATGCCGGCATTGTTGACCACGATGTCGATGCGCCCGAACGCGTCCAGCGCCGCCTGGACGATCTGGCGCGCATTGCCCCAGGAGGAGACGCTGTCGGTGTTGATCACCGCCTCTCCGCCGCGCTGCTCGATGATCGCCTTGGTCTGCTGGGCGGGGGTGGCAGAGCCGCCATCGCCGGTGACCGAAACGCCGATATCGTTGATCACCACCCGCGCCCCGGCCAGCGCCATCATCAGTGCGATTTCGCGGCCGATGCCGCCGCCGGCGCCCGTCACCACGGCGACTTTGCCTGCGAGCATGGGGGTAGGGGACATTGGCGGCTCCTCCGGCTGGTTTTCGGCTGGCCGGAGGTTAGGCGGCGCCGGCCGGGTTGGAAACCCCGCCCAAGGGGCTGAAATGCGCCGATCCGGGCTTGACCTCGGCATGGGGATGGGCCATGTCCCCTCAATCCGGACCGTTGCAGTCCGCTTAGGGTTCAACGCCATGTTGCGGCTATCGAAATTGACCGATTATGCGGTCGTGGTGCTGATCCGCCTCGAGGAGGGGCAGCGCGGCGGCGGGGACGGGATGCAGACCTCCCCGGGCATCGCCCAAGCGACCGGCGTGCCCGAGCCGACCGTGGCCAAGGTGCTGAAGGCGCTGACCACCGCCAGCATGGTCGCCTCGCTGCGCGGCGCGCGCGGCGGGTATCGGCTGCTCAAGCCGCTCGCCGGCATTTCGGTGGCGGACGTCATCGCCGCCATTGACGGGCCGATCGCGCTGACTGCGTGCGTCGACGGCAACATGGGAAGCTGCGACGTGCAGGGCATGTGCGCCGTGAAGGGCCGCTGGGACCTGGTGAACAGCGCCATGCTGACCGCCCTGTCATCCATCACTCTGGCGGATATGCGGGCGGCCTCGGTGCCGCCGGCATTCCGGATCGCCGACCGCGCGGCCGGATCACGTCCCGTCGAATCACTGCCCCCCGAAGCACTGCCCGCCGAATAGGAACGCCGCGATGCCCGCTGTCGCCGAGACGCTCGACACCCTGCAAGCCGTCGCCGAAGGCGGCTACAAATGGGGTTTTTCGACCGATATCGAAATGGATATCGCGCCGAAGGGGCTGAGCGAGGAGACCATCCGCCTGATCTCGGCGCGCAAGGACGAGCCGGGCTGGCTGCTCGAATGGCGCCTCAAGGCCTTTGCTGCCTGGCAGAAGATGGAGGAGCCCGACTGGGCGGCGGTGAAGCATCCGCCGATCGACTACCAGGATCTGCATTATTACGCGGCACCGAGGAAGAAGCCGGGGCCGAGGAGCCTCGACGAGGTCGATCCCGAATTGCTGCGCACCTATGAGAAGCTCGGCATCCCGCTGCGCGAGCGCGCCATTCTCGCCGGCGTCGAGGGCGAGGCGGGCGAGGAGGCGCGGGTGCCGATGGCTGTCGATGCGGTGTTCGACAGCGTCTCGGTGGCGACCACCTTCCGGGCCACGCTGGCCAAGGCCGGCGTGATCTTCTGCCCGATCAGCGAGGCTGTGCGCGAGCATCCCGAGCTGGTGCGCGCCTATCTCGGCAGCGTGGTGCCGGCGGGCGACAACTTCTTCGCCGCCCTGAACTCCGCCGTGTTCACCGATGGCAGCTTCGTCTTCATCCCCAAGGGCGTGCGCTGCCCGATGGAGCTTTCGACCTATTTCCGCATCAACGCCCGCAACACCGGCCAGTTCGAGCGCACGCTGATCATCGCAGAGGCGGGCAGCCACGTCTCCTACCTGGAAGGCTGCACGGCGCCCCAGCGCGACGAGAACCAGCTCCATGCCGCCGTGGTCGAGCTGGTCGCCCTGGACGACGCCCAGATAAAATATTCCACCGTGCAGAACTGGTATCCCGGCGACGCGGAGGGCCGCGGCGGCATCTATAATTTCGTCACCAAGCGCGGCGCCTGCCGCGGCGCGCGGTCGAA